>JAIMBU010000370.1 GCA_023511325.1 Gorillibacterium sp. | reverse complement strand
CCAATCCTCCAATAATCCTTGGGACGTAGTTTCAACTTTATTCTACTCATCTCGCTCACTCTCCTTAAGGAACGCACCATCCTCAACCAAAGCTAATAAACGTTTGTACTCTTGCTTTAGTACGGACTTGCCTTCAATTGTGATCACATAGGTTTTTCTTCTGCCATCATCGCTGATTATCGTAATCAACCCATCATTTTGCATACGAGTGAGTACCCCATATAATGTTCCCGGACCCATATGAACCCGTCCATTTGAGACATCGGTAACTTCATTCATCAACTGATAACCATGGTTGGGGTTCATAAGGGCAAGCAGTGTGTAATACATCGCCTCCGTCATCGGCCCCCCTGCATATGGCATACCTTCACTCCTTTCTTCTATTGACTCTCACTATTATGTGTAACGATATATCGCATGACATAATAGTAAGGTATCGGGTTCCCTTATGTCAATTTTTTTTGGATGGTTCCCTTATACACCAGTCCTCGGTAATAATCTAAAAGCTCATCCTAAACAGCCCAGAGCACATTCTGGGCTGTTTAGGATGAATATTTATTTATTCAAACAGACAAAAAGTTGCTTCCTTTCCTCTCTACATCCCTCGGTTCTATCTAACGTTTACGTTTCCGTGATTGTTCCACCGTTTACATGCAATACTTGCCCTGTGACAAAACCTGAGTCATCTGAAGCTAAGTAAACATAAGTTGGTGCTAATTCGAACGGCTGACCGGCACGACGCATGGGCGTATCAGTACCAAACGTTCTAACGTAATCCGCAGAATAGCTGGAAACCGTCAATGGCGTCCATATCGGTCCTGGTGCTACAGCATTGACTCGGATTCCACAGCTTACCAGCTGTAGAGATAGTGAACGTGTAAACGACACCACTGCCCCTTTGGTAGCAGAATAATCGATTAGTAGCGGGGCTCCTGCATAGGCTGTCACAGAGGTTGTACTGATGATCGAGCTGCCCCGTTTCAAACATGGCAATGCTTCCTTGGTCAGAAAGTAGCTTGGATAAATATTGGTGCGAAACGTATCCTCCAGTTGCTCCTTGGTAATATCGAGAATGCTTTTTTGGGGAAACTGAACGCCATGATTAATAACGAGCACATCTAATTTACCGAAGCAAGCAACCGTCTTCTGTACGACCTCACGGCAATGCTGTTCATCGCGTAAATCCCCTGGCAACAGCAGACAGCGCCGACCGTAAGCTTCAACCAACTTGCGCGTGTCATCGGCGTCTTGGTGCTCATCCAAATACGCGATGGCCACATCAGCCTTTTCCTTGGCGAATGCAATGGCCACTGCTCGCCCAATTCCGCTATCTCCTCCTGTAATCAGTGCAATCTTATTTGCTAATTTTCCACTGCCCCGATACTCAGGGTTGTCGGAAATGGGCTGCGGTGTCATTAAATACTGAAACCCCGGCTGGCGATCTTGATGTTGCGCTGGAAAAGTCACTGGAGTCTGTTCGCAGGTTGTTTCCATACCGTAATAAGGATACTTGGGGTACATTCGATTCCCTCCATAATAAACTTTATATTGGCAGGGTATTCACCCAGTGCAAGAATGTTGTTACGGATTTCGAGCCTGTGTATAGTTTGTTGAATAAAGCACAGTCTAACTTAGAGGATATGTGCTGCCTTTTCAAATGTAGAAGATGAATAAATTTAATGGACTATAAAAGGAGCGAGCAATTGTGGGCATCTTGAGCGGAAATCCTAAGGATGAACCTTTACATTATGGTGAGATTTATAATATTTGGACTTTCTCGGCGGTAGCTAAGGGTTGTGTTTCTTTTTATCAGGTCTATCATAATCATGCCGGGGATAAAGATTTAAAAAAATTGCTTAAAGATTTAATCGATCAGGCCAAGCAGGAATCGAAAGAATGTGACAAGATCCTCAATGACAACGGTATAATACAGCCACAAGTCCTGCCGGAAAGACCTAATGTTATGCTAGAAGATATCCCTGTGGGAGCTCGCTTAATGGATTTAGAAATTTCGGATGCCATTTCCATAAACCTCGCCGTAGGCCTTACAACTTGTAGTGCTATAATGGCAAGCTCCATTCGGGAAGATGTGGGTAAGCTATTTGCCAGTTATCATTTGACTAAAGCTGTCTTAGCCGACCGCTGCCTCAAGCTTAACAAAGAAAAAGGATGGCTCGCCGTCCCGCCACTCCTCATAAAAAGACCGGAGACCGTAAAGGTGTAAATAAACTAGGATTCAAACACCAAAAAGCCCGGAAAAAGTTCATTCTGGGCTTTTTGATCTATCTGCTTACAAGCATTCGTTGATCACCAATAAATAAATGACATAGCATTAATATTGTTTTCGGTAGTCCAAAAGATTGTGTAGCGAGTCCTTGTCCCCAGACAGATAGATCTCTAGGTTGGACACAAAAAGCTTCAATAAACGCTCCGTGTTCCGCAATGTCGATCCACCAGCAATGTGTGGGGTCATGATCACGTTCGGCAGGGTCCATAAGGGGTGATCACTCGGAAGTGGTTCCTGCTCGAATACGTCCAGCCCCGCTCCAGCGATCGTACCCGAAGTGAGCGCAGCGACGAGATCCTCTGTTCGAACGGTTGCGCCACGTCCAACATTGATAAAGTGGGCGCTGTGTTTCATTTGGGCGAACCGACTCGCATCGAATAGATGCTGAGTTTCACTCGTAAGCGGCAGAATGTTGACGACATAGTCAGCGACGTGCAGCACTTCGTTCAGATGTGAGGCAGCAAACGTCTCATCTGCTTCTGGCATCGTACCCCCAGAGCGCCGGACGCCGATAATCTTCATCTCAAAAGCTCGCGCTAGGCGCGCCACCTCGCGACCAATCTGCCCAGCACCGATAATGGCCACGGTGCTTCCGTTCATCTCCGCCAGCATCGACGGGCTCTGCCAAACAGCGGCACGCTGATGATGTACCGACGATACGATGCCTCGCGACAGTCCCAGCATCAGAGCCAACACCGTTTCCGATACCGAGCGGGCATGGACACCACTCGCATCGGTCAGTCGGACACCGCTTTCTTCGAGCAAGCCTAGCGGTAAGTTGTCGATTCCGGAGGACCAGCTCTGAACCCAGCCAAGCTTGCTGTTCGCTCCCAAGGATAGCTGCTCCACTTTAGGATTCCAGCCACAGATGATTTCTGCCTCGCGATAATCATTATCCTCTACATCCTCTGAACGAGCGAAGACGATTCGGTAATCCGGGGCCGTCCGCCGCACAAGCTCCTGCTGCTCCTCCGATAGTTTCTGTAAACAGATGATTGTTGGCATAGTGATTCTTTAGTCTCCTCTTCTGCGCAATTCAGGAAAACTCCGCTGTAACACGAAGTAACACCCTTCCAATTCTACAGGAATGGGAAGGGTGTTCACAACTTATTGGGAAGCAACAAATGTTTTAGCAGTCATCATGTACGTTGACTTGGCGATACACTAACCTGAACGGGGTAAGGTTTTACTTTTTTCATCATCAAAGCACGTAACTTATTCGTTTTGGCCTCCGTTATTAACGAGAAGAGAAAGGCAACATAAAGCATGATGAAGACCAATACAATTTCAATTGCAAATGAGAATAGACTTGGCTTCAATCCGGAAAAGCCTAACGATGCGGCCCATCCATAGACAAAATCCAAAATGGGCTTATGGATTAAATAAAGCGTAAAGGAGAAACCTGCCAATGTCTTAGATACTTTTGCCAGCGAGCTACGTTGCTCTTTATTGACTTTTTGAGTTTTGGGATAAAAATTTAACAGGGCATAAATAAACAACACGAAGGTTAATCCGATAAGAAAATCAATCAAGATTAGGCTGCTTTCGCCAAGCCCGATAATCTTTCCTGTTAGAACGAGAGGTCTTAATAACAACGATAAGCAAAAAAGCGCTAATGCTGTTAAGGGGACTAATCTCTTTTTTAACATTGGAACAATCGGCAGAAAAAGCAGCAAGGTACCCATTAACCAGACTAGAAAATAAGAGCTTATTTTTACTCCAATCAAAGAAAAGATCGCTATGATCAAAGCCAGATAAATTATTCTCGCAGCCTTCCTCGTTCCACTGATGACAGTTAAAAGTATTAAGGGGAAGAGCAGATAATACCAGAATTCACAGCTTAAACTCCAAAGTGGATTATTAGTACCAAATGTAGGAACAACGATATCCTGCACGAACAATAAATTTCCGATAAAGACACCCACGCTTTCTCGCGCACTGTCAAAAGGTGACCCCCACCAAAGAGATCCGAGGCGATTAAGCACATAGGTAAGCATTAAGGCAGGGACTAAAACGATATACAGCCGCGAGAGGCGATTGATTAGATAAGAGTTCCAAGTCCATCGTCCATCATATAATGCCTTTAAGATACTCCGAGAAATAAATAAACCACTGAGCACAAAGAACACTCTTACTGAAGGCCTACCTAATAAATTCAAAATAAATACCATTTTCACGATGAAGCTTTCATCTGAATAGGCGAATAACAATTCGCTTAAATGTTCCATCAATACGAGAATGGCGGCCATTCCTCTGATCAGAAC
>JAIMBU010000369.1 GCA_023511325.1 Gorillibacterium sp. | reverse complement strand
AAATGCAACGGTAATTTAATAAACTTCTTAATCACTTGAAATAGATACAGAATTAAGAACTTAGGCAAAATAAGAATCCACAGCCGTATATGGTTGTGGATTCTGTGTATTATTCTATGTTCTTCAAAATACCATACAGATAATCCACCGAGCGCATAGCGTATTCAAAGCGAATAGGCTCACCATGCTTAAGCAAAACCAGACAAGGGACACTGGATATTCTCCACGCCTCACGTAGCTTTACCGCATAATTGATATTGATTTTATAGATAGTCAACGGAATTTGTGTGGCTACAACGACCTCGAGCATTCTTTCGGCTACTTTGCAGGTTCCGCAGAACGGTGTGGTAAACAATATGGCTTCCTTACCGCTTCCGATCCGCTGTAATCGCAGCCAATCCGCTTCCTCTATTTCATGCATAGCCCCGATAGGATCAGCCCCTAACTATCATTTCCCCAATTATACCTTGAATTCAGCAAGTAGTTCAGTAAGCTCCATGACCATATGCTTTAGGGATTCTGCGGAAGCCGTGATGTCACGCATCGATGTCAATTGCTCCTCACTTCCCATTGCCACACTCTGCGCATTTCTTGCAGCATCATCAGCGATACGGGATAACTCATCGATGGTTGCATTCACTTGCTCGGAGCTAGCGGACATTTCCTGGGTAGCGGAGGAAACCTCTTGAATCTGCTCGTCCATGGTATCGATATGCTGCAGAATTGCACCAAATACTTCCCCTGCTTGCTGCATCAACTCGGTCGTTCGATCCATCTCCGCAGCACCTGATTTGACGCTTGAGGCGGCACTAGCGGAGTACTGTTGAACCTGTGCAATCAATTCACCTACCTGCTGAGAGGATACCTTGGTTTGATCAGCCAGCTTGCGAATCTCTTGAGCCACTACCGCAAAACCTCGGCCATGCTCGCCAGCACGTGCCGCTTCAATGCCGGCGTTGAGTGAAAGCAGGTTTGTCTGATTACTGATGCTGTTAATAACCTCCATAATCAATCCGATTTCCTGCGAATGAGCGTGTAGCAGTTGAATGACCTCTGCCGTGTCCTTGACGGTGCCGTTGACTTGGTTCATGCTGCTTACTGCTTGCTGAATCATTGCGTTTCCTTGTACAGCTTTGGTGTTTGTCTCCTCGGAGGAATCACGTACCAGCGACGAGGATTCGGCAATTCGCTGAATGCCAAGAGCCAGCTCTTCAATGGCTCTAGCGCTTTCTTCTGTACTCTGCAACTGAGACTCAGCACCCGAGGATAACTCATTGCTGTTGTCTGCAATTCTTTTGGCTACTGCACTGGTTTGTTCAGAGCTTGCCAATAGCTTCTCGGACTGGGTTGCCGCATGCAGCGTATGGGTGGATATCCGGTTCACCATCTCTCTTAGCATCCCGGTCGTTCGATTGAAATGCTCCGCCATCTGTCCAAACTCATCACGGGAGGAGATGGATATTTGATGGGTGAAATCACCTGCGGCCAAAACCTCTGACAATCGATGAACCTTCGAGATTTGTTTGGTAATCGAGCGGCTGTAGAACAGAATGATTCCGATGATTAGAAGAATACCGGCCAAAGCAACTATTGCAAGCTTAAACAGCAGTTTATTAAAGGGCTCCATTAATTCCTTGTTTGGCATAACCGTAGCCAGGATCCAGCCTGTCTCAGGAATCTCCTTGTAGTAAACCTCCTCTTTACCCTTCGCTCCCTTGTATATAAAGCTTCCGTTCTTCTCCTCCAGAATCCTTTTGCCTATTGCCGACTTCGTAGCGTCACTGTCTTCTTGAAGCTTGATCTTCATGATTTTGTCTTTCTCAGGACCAGCCATATAGGTTCCATCCTGATTCAAAAGAAAGGACCAACCGGTGTTCCCGATTTTTAAATCCGCAATCATTTTTTGTAGAGTTGTCAGGTCGATGTCACCCGTAGCCACCCCAATAAACTGCTTGCTCAAATTATAAACAGGGGCGGATGTCGTCACCATAGTGACGTCCAGCGTTTCATCGTAGTAGGGATCACTGTACAAAGGCTCCTGCTTATCCACAGCAATTTTATACCAATCCTGATTCAAGTAATCATAGCTTGGTTCACTGTAATCTTCTGTCGTGACAATTCCACCTTGATCACGATAGGCATATGTAGAGAAGTATTTTGTATCTGCTTGATAAGCGTTAGCCTGGAAAAAGATGCCCATACCAAATGTCTCCGCATTGGCCTCCAGCCCATTCTTCATAATCGTTTGATAATCCACTAGCGTAAGATCGTCGTATGTATCCACAATCGTTTTAGCAACCATCTCCGGCAGCATCGTATGCGCAACGATCCGGGTGCGAATGTCATTCATAATCCGACTAAGCTGCTCATTCATTCCATAGCGGCTTTGATCGGCAATGATACTCTGGGAATACCTGTAGGACATAAACAAAACCACGAAAAACAAGATAAGTACCGCAGGTAGAAACAACATTAATGTTTTGGCCTTTACGCTGTTCATTTTCATGTCGTCATCTCCTTATGTAGTCAGCTATTCTGTCATTATTCGACATAATTCGCCAGAACTCCTATCATGCAATTTATAAGAGTTTGTAAAATCATGTCCTTCCACAGAGCTAACACAAGGCCGGAGACTCTCAGAAAATATTCAGCCCAGCTTCATATGCGTTTCAGTTAGCGGTGTGACAATAGCAGTAGCACTAGCGAAGCTATCGCTCATAAGGAGTTGCTTATTATCTTAAAACGACGAAGTAAAAAGAAAGTCTATATCGGGATTATTCTATTGCTTTTGGTAGTGGGAACAATCGTTTATCGTCTCGCTGACCGTTATTTAATCGAGCATATTGAAGTTATCGTGTCGACTTCGCCAACCAGTCAAACCCCTGCGACAGTGACATCGACTGATGTGCAATATGACGACTCGAACTATACAAGTAGCGATACTGCAATTCATATCAAAAAAGTGCAAACGGGCTCTGGAGCAGATACGATCACTTATTTTGTTGCAGACGTAATACTCAAGGAATCAGCGAGCGTACAGTCCGCTTTTGCCAAAAGTGCCTTTGGGAGCAACATCATCCAGAACACCTCGAGGATTGCTGCCGACAACAGCGCTATTCTCGCTATAAACGGTGATTATTATGGATTTCGTAAGGATGGCGTGATTATACGTAATGGTGTACTTTACCGAGATGATCCCACTCGCACCGCATTAGCCTTATTGCAGAATGGAACTCTAGAATCCTTTGATGAAAACTCACTTACATCCGCTTCATTGCTTGCAGAAGGGGTTACGAACACCTTATCCTTTGGCCCCGTACTCGTAAAGAACGGCGAGGTCATCGATGATTTTGAGAACGTGAGCATCGATACTAATTTGGGCAACCGCTCGATTCAAGGCTTAAATCCACGAACTGGCATTGGGATGATTGCCCCTAATCACTTTCTGTTTATCGTTGTTGATGGACGGATGAAGAATTATAGCAAGGGCATGACCTTGTCTGAGTTCGCCCAGGTGTTTGCCGATCTCGGCGCTACTGAAGCCTACAATTTGGATGGAGGTGGCTCGTCGACCATGTATTTCATGGGTAAGGTTGTGAACAATCCTCTCGGCAAGGGAAACGAACGGGGAGTTAGCGATATCCTCTATGTAGCAGAATAGTGAATCGCCATGATGAGAATAGAAAGGAGACTGGTAAAATGATTGTTTTAATTCCCTCCTATGAACCTGATGAGCGGCTATTAAAGCTCATTCACCAGTTAAATGCCTTGGGAGAAGTAGCTATCCTTGTGGTAGATGATGGCAGCGGCGAAGCCTACAGTGACATCTTCCGGTCTGTACGCGAATCTGGTTGTACAGTCTTAACGCATCGCACCAATCAAGGTAAAGGCCGTGCATTGAAAACAGGATTTGATTATATTAGAAAAACAGGAGAAACGGACGGCGTTGTCTGCGCTGATAGCGATGGACAGCATCTACCGGAAGATATTATCAGAATCGCTCGTACCATTAAAGCACATCCCCACCATATTATTCTCGGCTACAGACGGTTTACCGGTACGGTTCCTCTACGCAGCCGCTTCGGCAATTCTACCACCAGAATGGTGTATTCTCTTACTACAGGTTCATCAATCCAGGATACGCAAACCGGACTACGCGGCTATTCAGTCGATATGCTAGACTGGCTCTGTCAGATCCCGGGAGAACGCTTTGAGTACGAAATGAACCTGCTGCTTGCTGCCCTAGCGGAAGGATATTCGTTCTATGAGGTGGAGATTGATACGGTTTATTTAAATGATAATAAATCCTCCCATTTCCGTCCGCTTATCGATTCGGCCCGCATCTATTTTCCGCTAGTAAAATTCAGTGGTTCCTCTATATTGTCCGCTATTCTTGATATCGGCTTGCTCCTGCTTATCCAGCTTATGACCTCAAATTTACTCTTCGCCGTAGTAGGAGCACGAATGTGCAGCTCTATCTTTAACTACACGATGAATCGCAAATTCGTTTTCTCCACTGGCAAAGGCTCCGCAATTAAAAAATCCTTACCTCGATAT
>JAIMBU010000368.1 GCA_023511325.1 Gorillibacterium sp. | reverse complement strand
ATTTGTCGATGCCCCAGTAGGTGCCATTCTCTAATTATTTACGAGTTCCAATTAAATATTTATAATTGAGTCCAAGCACTGAATATTTTCACATGTAGCAAAAGCACCAGAAAAGAGAGGCGATTTATTCGTCTCTTCTTTCTGGTGTTTTGTACCTTAAGCTAATTTTTATCACTAGCCTTGCATTAAACATCACATGAGATTGCAGATATTTGGCAGATAAGATTTAATTATAGGGTGCTAAAGGTGGATTCATCATTTTAGGACTCGAAGTTACGGTATCCTAAATGAAACGGACTGAGGTGACCTTATTCTCCAGGTTTAATCTTGTTTCCCCACACGTTCGGACACAGATGCAGCTATTTGCTCAAATCTACTGCACATAGGTGCATTTTAAAGATAATAAGAGCTATACGGTCCGAAAGCCTGATTAAACGAGCCAAAAAACAGAAATAGTTGCAATACAGTCCGCAACGTTAAAAAGTAGTAGGGTTTTCCAGCCCGCAATAATCCTCAACCAAGATCAGCCAAACACCAATAACCTCACAGTGTCAGGGCCTCTCCCGATTTTAGCACGCGACCATGAATATCTCGCTTAGCGAGCATAGCGATGTAGCTATCCGCATCTTGGCGGATTGGAGGAAAAGTATTGTAATGCATCGGTACCGTGAGCTTAGCTTTCAACCATTCTGCTGCCCACACTGCATCCTCTGGTCCCATGGTGAAATGGTCTCCGATAGGGACAAAAGCCACATCGATACTATGTCGATCCCCGATAAGCTTCATGTCACCAAACAAAGCAGTATCCCCGGAGTGGTACACGGTTTTTCCGCCCATTTCAATCACAAAACCGGCTGGCATCCCCATATAGATAATCTGTCCATCCTCCGTCGTAATGCTGGAGCTGTGAAACGCTTGAACCATTTTGAAGCGGGCAAAAGGCACCTCAACCGTCCCACCCAAGTTCATCCCTACGGTCTTCACTCCTGTCGTGCGCTCCATGTAGGAGGCCAGCTCAACGATCGAGATCACAGTGGCTCCCGTACGCTTTGCGATGGCTTCTGTGTCACCTATATGATCACCGTGTCCATGTGTCAATAGAATATATTCCGCCTCTAGCTCCTCTGCCCGCACGGTAGCCAAACTATTTCCAGTCAAGAATGGATCAATCATAACCGAATGTCCTTCATGCACCAGCTGTACACAAGCATGTCCATGATAAATGATATCCAACTTTAGCTTCCCCCTTCATGATTCGATACGATTTTCACCTGATGATTATCCGATGCGTTATCCACTGCGATTATTCGATAAGATGTTCATCTGGTGATTATTCGATGTACGATCACTGATCCTAACTCAAAACTAAAGGTCAAAAAAAGTAGTCCCATACCTGCTTACCAATAAGTAAGCAGCACACACTAATAAAAAGCGGACGTACATAAAGTGATCCTTTGCGGATCGCCAGCTGTGAACCAAGTAATGAGCCAAGAACCATTGCGGCGCCCATAGCCAGTCCAACTCCGTAGTTGATGGTACCAAATAGAGCAAAGGTGATGAGGCTCGTCACGTTACTACTAAAATTGAGCACCTTTGCATTGCCTGCCGCTTGAACAAAGTCAAACCCAATCAGCAAGAAAGCAAAGATCAAGAAGGACCCTGTTCCTGGTCCGAAGAATCCATCGTAAAAGCCAAGGCTGAGTGCCGCCAACAACATAAGTATACCTGCTTTTGCGGTCAAACTGGAGTAGGTTTGTACATCTCCCCATTGTTTACGAAACAACGTATAGATCATTACGGCAAATAACATAATGATAACGAGCGGCCTAAGAAAGTCTGAAGGAACTCTCTGCACCAAGGCTGTGCCACTTACAGCACCGATAACCGTTAACGGTATAAGTCCACGCACCAGCTTGAGATCTATTTTGCCTGCCTTCCAGAAAGACAATGTACTCGTTAGCGATGAGAATGATGAAGAAAGCTTATTTGTTCCAAGCGCCACATGTGGGGGTAGCCCGGCAATAAGCAATACCTGTACCGAGATCAGTCCCCCACCTCCAACTACAGAATCAACGAAAGCAGCGAGAAATCCACCTGCAAGTACAAATAACAGCATGCCCAAAGATAAATCAACCATTCCTCTACCCATCCCCCAAGGAAAAATGCCTTGATAGCGTCCCTTGACGCCATGCTTTTATCGATAAAATACGAGAATCGCCCGAGGAAGACTTGTTCAATTCTCATACATTGCGAAAAAATACAACAACCCTATCATACCTATTAGTTGACTATTCGACAACAATTTCACAAAAACCCACAAATAAAATAGCAGTTGTGGATGGCTCTAAGAGCGGTCAGCAACTGCTATTTATGTTTTTATATAAGCATGTCCGATGTTAACGGTGGTTAGCTCGATTACCTTCAAACGCTGCCGTATTAATATCGACAGTTGTGGCTGTGGCGAATGAAGATGCGGCACGATCAGCACCTGCTGCAATCGCAGAGGGGGCTTGTCTGCCGGCTTTTCCTTCGGCGATGCCTTGTTGAATTAATTCATTCGCTCGCGCTGACTCTTCTTCTGTTGGTGAGCGGAAATCAGCACCAGGGTAAGCTTTCCCCATCTGCTCCCACTTAAAAATTCCCATCGTATGATAAGGTAGAAGCTCCAGCTTCTCCACATTATTCAAGGTTCCGATGAATCGTCCCAGGTTCAATAAATCCTCTTCGTCATCGTTTATACCAGGGATAAAGACATGACGAATCCACACCTTCTTACCAATATCAGACAGATAACGGGCAAAACGCAACATGCGATCATTAGGTTGTGCGGTTAAAGCGATATGCTTATCACGGTCGATATGTTTAAGATCGAGAAGAACGAGATCTGTTGCCTCAATGAGACCAGCTACGTTTTCTGGCTCGCAGAAACCGTTGGAGTCTAAGGCTGTGTGCAAATTCCAACGTTTTTTACATTCACGAAAAACTTCTTCAACAAACTGAGCTTGCAGGGTTGGTTCTCCACCCGTTATCGTAAGTCCACCCTTAGATCTACGATAATAAACAATATAAGGTTCAATTTCATCAACCATTTCCTTCACGGAAAGAGCTCTTCCACCTTTCAGATCCCAAGTGTCAGGATTATGACAATATTGGCACTGAAGGGCGCATCCCTGCATGAATAAAACAAAGCGAATGCCTGGTCCGTCAACAGTTCCGAAGGTTTCGATGGAATGAATTCGGCCTTCCATGGTCATCACGTCATCACGTCTCCTTTCCGACAAAGTTTGTAGTAAACAAAGAAAAATTAGGACCCCCGAGTAAACGGGTATTACCCACCTAAGTAGGGGCCCTAATTCATAGATCAAATAAAGAAATTACATGGAACGGTGGAACGTACGATTTACAACATCAAGCTGTTGTTCACGGGTCAATTTAATAAAGTTAACCGCGTAGCCCGAGACACGGATGGTAAGCTGCGGATAATTCTCTGGATGATCCATCGCATCTAACAGTTGTTCGCGATTAAAGACGTTTACGTTCAAATGGTGACCATGAGTGGCCATATAGCCATCCAGCATGGCAGCCAGATTTTCTCTTCTCATATCCAAATCTTTACCAAGGGCTTTAGGTACGATTGAGAAAGTATTGGAAATTCCGTCAAGGCTATGTTCATACGGAAGTTTAGCAACGGATGCAAGAGAAGCAAGTGCGCCTTTCTTGTCACGACCGTGCATAGGGTTTGCACCCGGAGCAAACGGTTCGCCAGCTTTACGACCATCTGGTGTTGTACCGGTTTTCTTACCATACACAACGTTTGAAGTGATGGTCAGAATCGACATCGTAGGCAATGCGTTGCGATAGGTTGGATGCTTGCGAATCATATTCATAAATGTTTCCACAAGTTCAACAGCAATATCATCTACCCGCGGATCATTATTACCGTACTGCGGATATTCGCCTTCAATTTCAAAATCAGTTGTAATGCCTTTGTCGTTACGAATTGGATGAACCTTCGCATATTTGATAGCGGACAAGGAGTCAGCCGCAACGGACAACCCAGCGATACCAGTAGCCATTGTACGGAGGATATCTTTGTCATGCAGTGCCATTTCAATGCGTTCGTAGCTGTACTTGTCATGCATAAAGTGAATGACGTTCAATGCATTTACATAAGTACCTGCTAACCATTCGAGCATGTCTTTGTACTTGGACATGACTTCATCATAGTCAAGCACATCTGCAGTGATTTTTTGGAAACGTGGTCCGATCTGCATTTGCAGCTTCTCATCAATACCACCGTTGATTGTGTAAAGAAGAGCTTTAGGCAGGTTGGCACGAGCGCCAAAGAATTGCATCTGCTTACCAATTCTCATAGCGGATACGCAGCAAGCAATCCCGTAATCATCGCCATAAATATTTCGCATCAGATCATCATTCTCATATTGAATGGCTGAAGTCTCAATGGATACTTTAGCGCAATATTTCTTAAAGTCTTCTGGCAATTGGGTAGACCACAGAACGGTTAAATTTGGTTCTGGAGCGGGTCCCAAGTTATACAGGGT
>JAIMBU010000367.1 GCA_023511325.1 Gorillibacterium sp. | reverse complement strand
CCACTTTAACCAAATGTTATATCCATTGGGTAAGGTATCTGCAATTTCTACATCATCTTTCTCCGTGTTCGGATGTTCTCCGTAGGGAAAGGATAAACGCACAGCGTCTATGGACGTTGACGACGTTTATCCTTGGTACCTTTTTCCAGCATACGCTGCTTTTGTTCCTCTTTTTGAGCGATAAAGGCGAGCTCTAATTCCAGCTTTCGGTAGCTATCATAGCGCGAACGATCCAGTGTGCCATTGCCTAAGGCCCTGATTACAGCACATCCAGGTTCGCTCTTATGGGTGCAGTCAGTGAAACGGCAACGGGCAATAAGGGACTCAATATCGGCAAAAGCTTCCGACAAGCCCTCCTCGGTTGACCAAAGCTGAATTTCTCTCATTCCCGGGGTATCGATCATTAAAGCACCATCAGGTAGACGAAAAAGCTCCCGGTGGGTGGTGGTATGCCTGCCGCGAGAGTCATCCTCACGAACGCCTTGTACGGTTTGAACCTCAACGCCAGACAGGTAATTAACCAGCGATGATTTACCTGCGCCGGAGGAGCCAAGGAGCGTTAATGTTTGGCCAGGAAGCAGATAAGGAGTTAGTCGATCCATTCCTTCACCTGTCACTACACTAACGGCGAACACGGGTACGCCAGGTGCGACAGCCTCAGCTTGAGCGATTAATGCTGTAGCATTGAGACAGAGATCAGCCTTGCTTAGCACGATAACGGGTGTTGCCCCGCTCTCCCAAGCGGGAATCAGATAGCGTTCTAAACGGCGAACGTTAAAGTCGTAGTTCAGTGAGGCAACGAGCAGAACGGTATCTACATTAACGGCCGCAATCTGTTCATCGGTTACGCTGCCAGCAACCTTACGAGAAAATTTACTTGTGCGGGGTAGGATGGCATGAATGGAAGCTCGCATATCCCCAAGACGAGGGGTTAACACGAGCCAATCCCCTACCGCAGGATAATCCTGCCGCTCACTAGCCGCAAAGCGAAACTTGCCCGTGACTTCCGCTAGCAGTTCTCCCACCTCTGTTTGAACGGTATACATTCTTTTGTGCTCTGATGTGACGCGTCCAGGTATGAACCCCTGAGAAATATATGGTTGAAAGGCTTTTGCCCAATTTGGACTCCAGCCCCATGTCGTTAGATTTTCAGTAATCAACGTACTCCTCCTCTGCTTTTCGGGTGTAAGTCCGGCCGCAGAAGCTATTGTTCGAACATCAGCACATGAAAGTCTCCCACTACCATGAGTGATTGTTCATCGGTAAAAGCATGGTGCCAATGACACCACAAGCATCTAGCCGAGGGTCAAGAGCGTAGGACTGCGGCTTCTTGCAACTTAATGGACATTTCAGTTGGATATTGGCTTGCTGTTACATAAATGGACATAACTCATCACTCCTCAGTTGGTTGGAACGATCAGAATGGTATGGGGTAGGATGGAAATTTATCGTTCTCCTGTATCACTTTTCTGATATTTCAAGTATAGGGAACTAATCTGTTGAAAAGCTAGATAAAGAATGATTATAACCAAACAAGAAAGGGCTTCACTTATTAAGCAAGTAAAGATATAAGCATCAAATAACAATAAATATGAGTTGAAGAGAAGAAATAACCAATAGGGGAGGGGTTATATGGAAGCTTCATTTTTTTGGAGAGGGATTATATGGAAACTTTATTTTGCTGCTGTATTGACATAAGCAATAAATGCGTGTATAATACTTACTTGTATCAAACTCAGTTTTCCCCATACTTTAAAAAATGAATCAATTCCCCGTGTATAATCGTATCACGACCTCCCTAAGTGACATTTTCTTTCGGTGAAATGATTCAAGATTGGTTGTTATTGAGAGGCTTAATTCACACTGGCGCGGTCATTGGAGCCGCAAGGATGAAAGAGAGGCAGGGCTTTCGTCGTTTTAACGCAATCAAACGAAATCAATACGGCTGTGGGTACGCAGACCGTGAATATAAAGTAATGTGAGTTTGCACTGAAGCCACCCTTGGGGGTGGCTTTTTCAATTTCTAATAAAGTATAAGTATTCCTCATATCGGGAAGCTCTTTTAAAATGAGCAATTTTGTACAAAGTGCAGGATTTTCCGGTTTACAAGGATGATGGAGTAGGAATCCTGCACGAAGTGCAAGATATCGGAGTTACAGGCCTCGTTTGTGGGATATTATCCGAGAATCCTGTATAAGGTGCAGGATTTTCGGGTGTATGGGCGAGAAGGAGCAGGAATCCTGCACGAAGTGCAAGATTGTTCATGCTAGGAGACGCTTTGCCATAATTTTTGGTACAGTGCCTCTACGGCAAGGAGGCCGAAAGACCTTTTCCTTGATTACTAGAACTTTTCTTAAAGCTAGCTGATGCTTGCAATGGTTCAGTTGTGAAAGAGCAGTAGATTTAGGTCAAATAAGGCTATTCCTGATCCATGTTTCACGGTATCGGGGATAGCCTTAATGTAATGTCTATTCAATTTGGGTGCGAGCCGACTCGGCTTGGATGATCCTCTATCGTACGAACCCTGAAGATCCATTATTTGAACGAACTCTGAGAGAATCCTCAATCGCGTGAACTCTGAAAAACACGAAAGGAGCAGTTGTCTACTTATTGTTAATCACACAGCAATTAGTAGCTCATTGCTAATCCCATTCGGAAACTTATTTATTTCTTAGCGTTCGCAGCCATCTCGGCAAAGGAAGCTTCTACAGCCTTTAACGTGAAGTTGATATCTTCCTCCGTATGAGCGGTTGTTAAGAACCAGGCTTCATATTTGGAGGGGGCTAGACAGATGCCCTTGTCTAACATCAGATTGAAGAATTGGGCAAAGATTTCGCCGTCGGTATCCTTCGCCTCTTCATAATTGGTCACTGGGTGATCGCAAAAATGTGCGGAGAAGGAGCCACGAATTCGGTTGATCGTCAGGTTGATGCCGTGACGATGAGCAGACGCTGCTATGCCACTTGAAAGCTGTGCTGCCAGCGCATCCATCCGCGGATAGACGCCTGGCTCGGCCAATGCCTCAAGGCAGGCAATTCCTGATGAGATCGAAGCAGGGTTACCTGCCATGGTCCCAGCTTGATAAGCTGGACCAAGAGGGGCAACCTTCTCCATGATCTCACGACGTCCACCGTAGGCTCCAATCGGCAGGCCACCGCCGATAATTTTGCCAAGTGCGGTGAGGTCAGGCTCAATGGATGCGAAGAAGGCATCCCGTGCAGCTTGCTTCGCGTCAGCAGAAAGAATGGAGTTAGCACCACCATCAGCAGGAATCGTTGAGTTGGCATCACTATCAGTAGAAGTCGTTGAGCAGGTGTTACCAATAGCAGGAATGCTTGCACCTATAGGATTACTTGCATCAGCGTAACAGGCAGCATTGGCCTCAGCCCCAGCGGCATTGCGGAAAGCATCATCCTGAAGGTGGACAGGCAGCAGACCTTCATAGTTTTGCGTTGAACCGTAATGGAAGCGGAAGGCTGTAATCACCTCATCGTAGATCACGACGGCCCCATGTTGTCGGGTCAGAGCACACAGGCCCTGCAGATAGCCAGGCTTTGGCATGACCATGCCGAAATTACCGACAATCGGCTCAACCATCACGGCAGCCGTTTCTGCTCCCCACTTATCCAGCGCAACCGAAAGAGCATCCAAATCATTGAATGGCACGGTGATCACTTCACTGGCGATACTGGGTGGAACACCGGCGCTATCTGGGATTCCAAGTGTGGAGGGACCAGAACCGGCGGCTACAAGTACAAGGTCGGAATGGCCATGATAACAGCCGGCAAATTTGATGATTTTACTGCGCCCCGTGAAGGCACGCGCGACACGGATTGTCGTCATTACGGACTCCGTGCCGGAATTGACAAAACGCACCTTGTCCATTGATGGAATGGCTGCTTTAAGCATCTTAGCTAAACGGATTTCCAGCTCCGTTGGGGCCCCATAGAGTATTCCATTCTCCGCGGCATGGACGATTGCTTGGGTTACGTGAGGGTGAGCATGCCCGAGAATAATGGGGCCATACGCGCACAAATAGTCAATATAGCGATTATCGTCCTCATCCCAGAAATACGCGCCTTGTCCACGCTTCATAAATACAGGTGCTCCTCCGCCAACTGCCTTGAAGGAACGGGAAGGACTGTTAACCCCGCCAACAATATGAAGCAGGGCTTCCTCATAAAGCTCTTTGGATTTGGTTCTCATCATCAATGCACTCCTTCAAATCTATCTTGATAAATCTCGTTCTCACAGCATAGGTACAACCTACTGGCATCGAGAGGAGAAAAAATCAAAGCAGACTCTATTTTAGCATAAACCAGCGGTATTATCCTGCCGCATGTCATAGATTTCAAAAAGGTAAACAACAGATATCCGATGAGTTGAACAAATAAGGATTGTTGTTCTAGCAAAGTATTGTTATTCTTGTTCAGTGATTATTGCAGAAAATTGTTCATGATTATTGTAGAAAATTGTTCGCTGATTATAGTGGAAAGTTGTTCAGGAATTAATGTAGAAAATAGCAGAAATTGTTCAGCGATTATTGAGACAACATGTGGGTAGG
>JAIMBU010000366.1 GCA_023511325.1 Gorillibacterium sp. | reverse complement strand
GGCTAGTGGTTTATTCTTCGCATAAATATTCAGAATGTGCATACGTCCTTTTTTGTCAGGAAGGTCGACTTGAATTATACGATCGAACCGACCTGGGCGCAGCAATGCACTATCGAGCATTTCCTTACGATTCGTAGCAGCAACAAGCAGAATTCGCGGTGTTTCTGTGGTGTGAATACCGTCCATCTCAGTCAGCAATTGATTCAGCGTCTGGTCATATTCCCGATGTTGCCCGCCGTCTCTTTTACCACCAATTACATCTATCTCATCAATAAAAATAATTACGCTTGATTTATTCTCTTTCTGTGCACGACTCCTGGCATCCTTAAATAAATCACGAACTCGGCTAGCACCGACCCCGACATACATTTCTACGAATTCGCTACCTGAGGCAGAAGCAAAAACAGAGTTCGTATATTGAGCAGCAGCTTTAGCCATCAAGGTTTTACCTGTTCCAGGAGGACCTTCTAACAGAACACCCTTCAGTGGCCGGATACCAAACTTCTTAATTTCTTCATGTTTAATCAGAAAATCTAGTGCTTCCTTCAATTCATTCTTCGCCCGATCCTGACCACCAATATCTTCAAAAGTGAGGTAAGAGGGTGTTCTCACCTTCGACTTGCGTTCCAACGCAGTTGCCATCGCGCCTCCTTTGGGTTTAGCAAAGAAAAAGAACACGGCCACAAACAGAACAAGTGTTAAATAAGGGGCAATATTCATACCGATAAAAGCCATAAAAATGATTGCCGAGACGCAGGCTCCGATTAGAATTTCCTTCCAGAACTTACTCATTAGGCCACACTCCTACTGTTGCGCTTACCCTTGGCAGAATAATATATTTATGATGTTTACCATCACTTAGGCGAATATAGACATTAACATTATCCATTTCAGTCGAGGTTTTGAGTGTTGGGAATACTGTTGATTTCTCTTCTAGAACTTGCGGGATATCAGCATACTGCTTCGTTTCCATAGCCTGTGCTATATTAAATAAAGCCTTCGACCACCAAGCATCAATTGCTGGCGAAGATTGATTGTCTACATTTAACTGAATCGTGCGACCACCTATAAGTGACGCACCTTCCGTCGTTATAGATTGATATATTTCACGAATGCTTGCTTCATCTGTAAGCTTGAGGTCAATACGTAATGTAGTGTTGGTAAAATGTGTTTCAACCTGCTCTACACCATTATTGTGCTTAATAATTTCTGCTAGTGGACTCTCCATCGCATAACCGCGATACATAAACCAACCGCCAAACAGAAGAGTACTAGAAACCAGCAGAGCGACAAGGACAGGAATTAGTTTTAATTTCAATGGATGTCCGCCTTTCTAGCTGCTATTTTTGATACATAAAAAGTATATCACCTAGTATATCACTTTTGCTGCCTCTTTGCAGACAATAAAAGAACCCAGAGCGTGTTTGCCCCAGGTTTTTTACTTGTAAATATAGAAACATCTGCCATTGATTTATCAGGCATGTCGAAAAGCTTACTGTTGACCGAGCTTCCATTTATCCATCAATGCACCATCATAGAAGTTATAAAACTCATAATAAAGCAGATCTCCTCCCACACTTTCTTCTACACGGTAGAAGACCTGCCAAATGTATTGTTTATCGTAAATTCCGGGAACGATTCTCATGATTTGGGCATGTGGAGTTGATTTTAATGTTTTTTGACGAATGGTTTCTTTGTCTACACCAGCATCCGCAAACTCTGGATGAACGAAGTCCTGTCCTACCCAGACAAACATTTGACGTCCTTCTTTATTGACACCATGTACGATCATCATCGAATTCTCTTCTACAAAGGGATCTACTGAGCTAGCCGTTGTTAACTCCGTCTTTTGCTTAGCAATTTGAATGGCTTCTTTCTCTTCGGTCCAAAGATCCTTCTGCAACGCATTATAAAAGCGAATGCCGAAAAAAATAGTAATAGCGGAGAGGATAACGATACCGAGGAGGATCTTTTTCCACAAACGCATGGCAGTATCCCTCCGTTTAATGACTCATCAAATTAGTGTAGCAGCGCGAAAACTCCGCTTTGATTTTTTCCTCATCCAGTGTCAGACAAATCCCATTCTGTACAATACGTTTACCATCGATCCAAACATCCGTTACATCCTTAGCGTTCGACGAGTAGACAACATGCGATAAATAATTGGATTTGGGGTAATAGTGGGGCTGATCAATATCAAGTGCAATAAAATCTGCCTTCATTCCTACCTGTAAAGCACCCGTATTCTCCAACCAGATCGATTCTGCTCCTACTTTTGTTGCCATCATAAAAGCGTCAAACGCTGGTACGGCTGTTGGATCACCGCTGATTCCTTTGTGCAGGAGCGCAGCAAGGCGCATCTCCTCAAACATATCCAGATTATTGTTGCTTGCCGAACCGTCCGTTCCAAGTGATACCTTAACGCCAGCTTGTAGCAGTTTGATCACCGGAGCAATTCCGCTGGCTAACTTAAGATTACTGCCTGGATTATGTGATACTCTGACATCGTGTTTGGCCAATATGCCAATTTCTTCATTGTTTAAATGCACACTATGTGCCACTAAGCAGGGACGGCCAAATACACCTAACTTCTCCAGATGGGCTACTGGCCGCATTCCATACATCCGCTCATTCTCCGCAACTTCGCGCGCGGTCTCAGACATATGAGTATGTAGCGGTAGGTTTAGTTCGTGGGCTGCTTCAACAATACGAATAATATAATCAGGTGGACACGTGTATGGGGCGTGGGGCGACATCATCGTCGTAATTCGACCATTCGCTTTCCCATGCCAATCTTTGGCGAAGCGGATTGCCTCCTTGAGCTTGCTATCTTGCTCTTCAGGTGAACAGAGCCCGATGACGCCTCGCGTCAGACAGCCGCGCATCCCGGATTGCTCCACAGCCAGGGCAACTTGTTCCATATGATCGTACATATCTACAAAAGCTGTCGTACCCGACTTGAGCATCTCCACAATGGACAATAAGGTGCCATAACGGACGTCTGTACTAGTGAATTTAGCTTCATTTGGCCATATCTTCTCTTCGAGCCAAACATGTAGAGCTAAATCATCACCGACACCGCGAAGCAGAGACATGGCCGCATGTCCATGTGTATTGACAAGGCCAGGCATATACAAGCGATGGGTTCCATCAACAATATCGGTTATCCCCGCAGTAATTGCCGATTCAGGAGGCTCTTCATTTAAGTAAACAATTTTGTCATTATCCACAATCATATGTCCATGTAATACAGGATTGGATTTATCAGGAGTTAAAAAAATGCCGTTCTTGATCCAAATACGTGGCAAAGGTATCCTATCCTTTCGATTTAAGCAAATTGTTCCTCTATCAGAGTACAACGGCTTTCTGGCAAAATCAAGGTTATGCATTTAGTTGAAACTTGTCGACAACTTCATTGCTTGCCACGTTTGTTTATGTTACCTTTAATCTTCAGGTAACTTATAAGGAATGCATACAATAACGGGAGGCTAGACCGAAATGTTTCAAAAAAAAGGCGATACTGACTTCTTCAAGCTGCTTCTAGAATCATCTGATAATACACTAGTTGCAGCCAAAATGTTCCGTGAAGCGATGAGTGGTAACAAACCACCCGTGGATTACATGGATGCACTCAAAGATTTGGAGCACAAAGGCGACAACATCACCCATATGATTTATCGCGGTTTGAATAAAGTGTTCATTACACCCCTTGACCGCGAAGACATCATGGATCTCGCCAACAAAATGGATGATGTCATTGATTATATCGAGGAAACCATTGCCCGTTTCGATTACTTGAACATTGAGCATTCCGATGATTATATGAAGCAATTTGCCGAAGTTATCGTAGATGCCTGTGAGCATATCCTTGAAGCCTTCAAGCTGCTTTCCAAAAAGAAATACAATCAAATCTCCGAGCACACTGTGAAAATCAACAGCTGTGAGAATGAGGGAGATCGGCTGATGCGTGAAGGAATTCGTAAGATCTTTCGTGAGCAGAAGGACCCTTATACGGACTTTAAAATAAAAGAATTGTACGAATGTCTGGAACAAGCAACCGATGCATGTGAAGATGTGGCTAACATCTTAGAAAGTATCATTCTTCGCTATGCCTAAACTTACAACAGACGCCCTTATCGATTCTAGTGGAAGAATAAAGCCCCGGAGCTTGATGATCCGGGGCTTTATTCTGCCTGCTTCCTTAAAATCTACTCGAGGTAATAGGCAAGACTCTGCAGATCTGTAGTAAAGTCTGCATAATGAACCCGAATATTCGCTGGCACTCTGATGATCGAAGGAGCGAAATTAAGAATAGCTTCAACACCGGCTGCAACCAAATCATCGGCAACCTTCTGAGCTTCAGCATTTGGAACGGTGATAATGCCGACACGAACATTCATTTGGCGCAGCTTCGTTGGCATGTCATTGATCGGATGTACCTTAAGATTATTGATGGTTGTACCGATGATCGCCGGAGAAGCATCAAAAAGAGCGACAATACGCATATTGTCATCTAAGTAAACATTATAGTTACTAAGTGCTTTTCCCAAGTTCCCCGCACCAACC
>JAIMBU010000365.1 GCA_023511325.1 Gorillibacterium sp. | reverse complement strand
CATCAATGCGATGGATATGAGCAAGGATTATGGCGACGGGGCAAATCCTGTCATTCTGAAATCCGAATTTGTCCTCTCTCTTTGTGAGCAGCTTATCGGCGGACAGAATTTGGGTGCAAAGCAGAAATCCCTGATTGACCGCTGCACGGCCAGCGTCTACCGGAAGTACCAGCAAAGGAATTACCGGGATAACCCACCCACCTTGCAGGACTTCCACGCCGAGCTATTAAAGCAGCCAGAACCGGAGGCGCAGGAAATTGCCCTTGCCATTGAGTTGTTTACTTCCGGCAGCTTGAACACCTTTGCCAAACCGACCAATGTGGATGTCAACAGCCGCCTCATCTGCTATGATATTTTAGATTTAGGCAAGCAACTCCTCCCCATCGGAATGTTGGTGGTGCTAGACAGTATCTTAAACCGTATCACGCAAAACCGGGCTAAGGGTAAAAATACCTTTATTATCATCGATGAAATCTATCTGCTGTTCCAGCATGAATACAGCGCCAACTTCCTCTTTACGCTCTGGAAGCGTGTCCGGAAGTATGGCGCTTTTTGTACGGGCATTACGCAGAATGTGGACGATCTTTTGCAGAGCCATACGGCCCGCACCATGCTGGCCAACAGCGAGTTTATTGTCATGCTCAATCAGGCCAGCACCGACCGGATGGAGCTTGCCAAGCTCTTGAACATTTCCGACCTTCAGCTTTCCTACATCACCAACGTGGATGCAGGGAATGGACTCATCAAGGTAGGCAGCTCCCTTGTCCCCTTCACCGACCAATTCCCGCATAACACCAAGCTTTATCGTCTGATGTCGACCAAGCCGGGCGAACAAATATAACCCGGTACAACGGATACCACTAAAACGGCTGACCGCATTTTTCGGTCAGCCGTTCAATTATCTTATCAAGGAGGAAACTTCTATGGAAGCCATCTGCTTTGCAGATAAGGAACACAAAGCCTTTTATGATCACATGCTTGCCAAAACCGGCAATGGCGACACCTATCACCAAGCATTTTTTTATACAATGGGAATTTGTATGGAAACAAGACGGAATATTAATTCTCTTTTTGACTTCAAGAGGGGCAGCACTGAACCGGAGGGCCTTTCGGCGACATGGCAGACAGGCGGTACGCGCCGCTTGTGTCGACTTGCCTTCAATCTATGGAATGGCTGGACAGAGGAAGGAAAAGAGCCGTATTCCTCCCCTTATGAGTTGTTTGACTGCGGCTTCGCCCCCTATTTCTTGGAAGCTATCCGGCTTCGTTATCCCGAATATTGCCGGAGTATAGAGCGTACCGTTCCCCGTCTTTCCCAACACATGCGCTAATTTTCAGCGGAATTTCGGAAGGAGGTGTGCATATTGAAGGAAATCAAAACTAAAACCACGGTCAAGGATATCAAGGCACTGGATAAAACTGTCGATGTATCCCGCAGAGCAAAAAACGCTTTCATCCGAACGAAGGAGCAGGCCGAGCCAACACAGCAAAAAGGCCATGACAGCTTTGTAGAGTATGCCGAGGATAAAACGAAAAAAGGAGCGGATACCCTCACAAATAAAGCCGGTCTTGCTATGGGGCGTCAAGGCAAAAAGGCTGTTCAAAGAATGCAAGAGCACCGCAATTCCCCTTCGGATACCCATCATGTCAATACAGCCAATGGAAGCAAGGCTGAACAAGTCTCTCGCCCTGAAATCGGCAACCCTCGGACAGGCCGGAGTGATGTTCCCTCAAAGAGAACACAGTCATCCTCAACGAAAATAGGGAAAACCCCAGAATCATATCCTGTGCAGGCAGAGCCATCCCCACAACAAAAAGCGGTTCCCTTCAAAACAAAGGGAGCTGCAAAGCGTAAATACACCCTTGCCAAACCAAATGAATTAGCAAAACGTCGGTTTATTCAAGGCCGGGTAAAAGCGCGGCTATCCCGAAGCAGTGAAATGCAGATAGCAGCATCAAGGCCTATACGGTCAACAGAAGTTAAGCCTGCGCTGCCCGTTCAAAAATCTGTTTCCATTTTCAAACCAGCCGAAAAAATAACGGGGCGTATTGTCCAAACCAATATCCACGGTGCAGGACACAGGATTAAGCAGTCTGCCCCATCTGGTAGCAAAACGGTTAAGGAAGGTACAAAAGGAACAATTAAGATCGCACGGAAATCGGTTAAAACTATCGAACACACGGCCAAAACCACTGTGAAAACCGCTCAGGCCGTAGCCAAAACGACGGTCAAGACCGCTCAGGCCACCACCAAAGCAGCGCAGCGAACAGCACAGGCGGCAAAGGCAGCTCAGAGAACTGCACAAGCAGTAAGAGCCGCTACCATATTCACTATCCGCATGGTCAAGTTGGCCATCAAAGCCGCCGCCGCGTTGGTGAAGGGGCTTATGCTCCTTGTGGGCACAAGCGGGGCATTCCTTGCCCTGTTTCTGATTATCATCGCCGTTGCTGCCTTGATATCCTCCCCTTTCGGCATCTTCTTTTCCAGCGATAACAAAGATGCGGAAGTAAAAGCCATTTCCAGCGTGGTTCAGGAGGTGAATGACGAGTTTTCCGCCAAAATTGAAGATATCAAGAATACTCATAGCGATGTGGACAGCGTGGAGATCCACTACTCCGGCAGTGCGGATAATATCCGGGTAGATAACTGGATGGACGTTATTGCCGTGTTTGCTGTGAAAACAGCCACAGATACAGATGGCGGAATGGACGTTGCCACCATCGATACCACCCGGATTGCCATGATCAAATCGGTGTTTTGGGATATGAATCTGATGGATTATTATGTGGAAACCATTGAACACAGCGAAACGGAGACGGTGCAAAATGAGGATGGTACCACCAGCACGAAAACGATTACGACCTATGAGCACATTTTGCATATCACCATCACCAGCAAGGCCGCTGAACAGCAGGCCGAGGAATATGGCTTTACCGATGATCAAAAGGATATGTTAGAAGAAATGCTGTCCAATGAGTTTCGGCCGATGATGTATGCCCTTTTGGGTATGGATTCTGACACGGGACTAACGCCGGAAGAGCTGCAAAATTTGTATCATGACCTACCAGAAGGTGAATTGGGCAGCGAAGCTGTCAGATTGGCTCTTTCCCGCTTGGGTGATCCCTACAGTCAACCAAAGGCCGGTCAAGGTGATTACACGGATTGCAGTTACCTTGTACAGTGGGCTTATCGACAGTTGGGAATTGCTCTACCTCGCACGGCAGCAGCGCAGGCGGAATATTTGATGGGACATGAACTTACCATAAGCTTAAATAGCCTTGTTCCAGGCGACCTTGTTTTCTTTAGTTATGAAACCAACGGAAGGTTCATGAATATAACCCATGTGGGGATTTATGCTGGAAATGGAATGATTGTGGATGCGAGCAGCAGCAAGGGACAGGTAGTGTACCGCAAACTGTTTGATGGAGATAAACAAGTGCTCTATGCAAGGCCAGATGCTTGAATACAAGAAAGATGCAAGGATAAGGGGCTTTCCCAAAAGCCCTTTTTGCATTTGTTTCACCCCCACTTTTACACTTCATATTGTGCAATGCAATATGAGGTGCACTTCAAAATGTTGAACCGTTTTCTCTATAACCGTACTACCTTCCAGTTGTTCGACGGACCACCATCCCATACCCATTGTAGTTTTTTCTATTCAATGACCTTGAATGAAAAACATGTCGAGATGATCAACCACATGGAAACTATTCGACAAGAATATTCTGGTATATTTTAAGTGTCACAAAGAATAAACAATGAAAAAAACGAAAAGGAGGGCTTTTCAAGGTTAGGTGGTTACCAAATTAGCTTAACGCGTGATTATCTCCTTATTATTGCGGTCTGTGCGAAGTGGTTAAAAAAACAAACTGGGAGGATGCAACACTATGAAGAATTTTAGCGTCAGAATAGTAAAGATCATGTTTGTATTTGCTCTCGTCATAAGTTTAAATGTTTTGCCGGTGTCCGCACAAGATTCTCAATCTGCTCAGTTGTCTAAAGATCAGGTATTTGTTGATCCATTTGCAAACACTCAAGTAGTAACTAAAAATGCAAGCACTGGAGAAATCACTACTAGCGCCATACCTCAAGCAAAAGGAATTACGATCAGCGAGGACAGCTTTTCTCCAGCATACATTCCAAACGATAATTTAATGTCGCCCTTTTCGATTATTGGTACAGATAATCGAACAGAAATGTCGACCTATATCTATGGAATCGCATATGTAATCTCAAATTTCCCGAATGGATCTACACAAGGAACTGCTTTCTTTATTTCCGATCGTGCATTGGCTACAGCTGGACATGTGGTCTATGATAGTGAATTGGGAGGTTGGGCGAATTCTATCACTGTCTCTCCAAGTAAGAATGGGTCATCTATTCCGTTTGGAACGGTAGCAGGTACTTATTTTCATACCAGCGGTAATTTTATAGCTAATGGAGATATTAATTATGATTATGGTGTGATTGAAGTAGCAGATGAGCTTGGGAATGATACAGGATATTTCGGATATGGATATGATTCTTCACCTAACGGTGATAGTGTTACCATTACGGGATATCCTGGAG
>JAIMBU010000364.1 GCA_023511325.1 Gorillibacterium sp. | reverse complement strand
GCTATGGAGTTCACAACTTTACATTCTAAAAAATCCTCATCGATAGAGATGTGAGACACCCCTGTTGGAGCTGTAATAAATGGCGCCAAATAAATCCATATTCAACCCCACTTCAGTTTATTTTTTGTAAGAAGTTCGGTTCAGAGAACTCTTGGGTTTGTTCTTTGTAAGAAAAACAATTTTTGACATGTAATATCACAGAACATAAGATAATTATAGTATATATGTAATAATAAGTAATCTTGTCAAATAAATCATTATCGTTCGTTCCCCTTCTATATAAGAATATCAACTGAGAGGTTTTGAATAAATGAAAGAGCTCTTGAAACGGATCGAACATCTACGCCAGATACTGAATAACTTGAGTGATGGCGAATTGACAAGTTATGAAATTATCAAGACAAGTCAAGCGCTAGATGATGCACTAAATGAATATTCAAATAGGTTAAAGAATTGGTTTGAAGACAAAGCCTCAAATTAGTTCCTCAAGTAAAACGGCTCAAAGCCAAAATCAGTGCTTGACGGTAAAGAGTAAAGCACTGATTTTTAGATTCAGCCAGCGAAACTTCTATTTATTTTCTTTAAGCACCGCATAGATGTCGGCTAAGTAAGCCGTTAGTTTAACACTTAGTTCTGCACGCATGACCTCACGGATGATCCCAAATTTATTTTCGTAGCCTCGGCAGATGTATTTGAAGTAATAGACTACGTCTTCTTGTTCATCGGCAAATACTTTTATAGATCGTCGGGAAAACTCTCGGCGTAAAGCATAGATGTCTTTACTGATTCGGTCCATAAGCACCTGAGTAGCGATCTGATATAGCTTTTTAAGCAGCAAGGAGGAGCTGTCAATATCCTCCTTGTTGTGCTGGACCATTGTTAAGAGATGAGGCAGCAAAATATAATCACGCAGCATAATCAATTCCTCAGGCGTGGGTCCGGTATATTTAATCTCGTGACGGCTATCATATTGTTCTTGGTGTTCAGTCATGAGCATTTTTGAGTTCCACCTCTCATTCCCGTCTAATTTGCTCACTTGTAATGTCCTCCAATCTGACCGGCCCGTTCTCTGGCTACCCCAGATTCCAAGAGCGACGAAGCATGGATGATCGCGTCGCTACCGTACCGATTTTTGATGTTGTCTATCGCATGCTCGCGTTGATACGCCTTTACTCGATCATTAAAAAAAGTGAGTTGCATAACACCATCGTCAGTCAGCGCATCGAGGGAAATATACAAACGGCTTACAGGCGATCCACTCCAGTATCTTTTAAACAGGATTCGCACCGCTGCGGCAACCTCATGCGTCAGTGATGTTGGTTCTTGTAAAGTCATCTGCCTACCAAACCCCCACGATCGATCTCCGTCCGTTTCCACTGCCCCCACAGAAACCACTTGCCCCATATAACCGCGCCCTCTGCTACGTCTGCACACTTCCACCACCAGTTCGAGCAGCACTACCTCGATATCGGCTAAAGTCTGGTATAAGCTACTGCGCAGCGCTTTGCCGTGACTCACGGATTTAAGCTTTTTGCGGATGCTTGATACAACTGGGCTCGGGTCAATTCCGCGGGATATCTGCCAATAATAGTCCGCTTGGATATCACTCTGTTTGCCCATCTCAAGACGCATGCGTCGCCGAAACTCTAGCTGATCCATCCTTGCGATGTCACCAATTTGAAGCAGACCCATGCGGTATAAATGCCTTGCCATACGTGTATTGACCATAAACATCTGATGTACCGACAGCGGCCATAATTCACTCTCCATATTAGTGTAGTCGAGCCGAAAGACTCCCTCCGTCCGTTTTTTGGCGAAGTTGTCCGCGGCCGTTTTTGCCAATATTTTAGTCGGGCCGATACCAACCCGCGTCCATACTCCAGTGGAAATCATAACCTGTGCCTGTATCTGCTCTGCCAGTGCCTCCGCTGAACTAAATTGGTGGAGTGACCCCGTTACATCCAGGAACTGCTCATCAATGCTATAGGGCTCCACTTGATCGGTGTATGACTCAAATATCTTGGAAATCAAAAGGGATACGTTGATATACATCTGCATTCTGGGCCGGATCACGACCAGATCCGGACATTTGGCTAGGGCCTGCCCCACTCGCTCGGCAGTCGTAACGCCTTTAGCCTTAGCAAGAGGGCAGGCTGCGAGAATAATTCCAGATCTCCGCTCAGGATCGCCCACAGCAACCGGCTTATCTTTAAGGTCGGGTCGCGCTGATTTTTCCACGGACGCATAAAAAGACTGACCGTCAATCAAAAATATTACCTTTTCCTTCATCATTTCCACCCCAAAAGAACGAACGTACATTCTTATGTATCTATTATATGCACGAATGCATGTTCGTATTCAATGGCTAATAAATGGAATTTCAAAAAATGAACAAAAGCTTTATACTGTTTAATGGAGGTGGGCGAATAATGTGTGGACGTTTCACGATCACAATTTCACTGGATGAGCTGTATGAGATGTTTAGGCTGGAGGACATTGGCGTCTATGTAAATACTCCATTTCCACCTCGCTACAATGTGGCGCCAACGCAGATGGTTCCTGCCATCATCGGCAATATGGAGGGTAAGCGGAAACTGGGGGAATTGCGTTGGGGGCTGATTCCGTCCTGGGCAAAGGATGAAAAGATCGGTTACCAGATGATAAATGCCAAAGCTGAGACTGTGGCAGAAAAGCCCGCATTTAAGGCTTCATTTGTCCGCAAAAGATGTATGATCCCCGTTGATGGATTTTATGAGTGGAAAAAATCAGGAACAACAAAACAACCCTACCGTATCGTGATGAAGGATCGTCCGGCCTTTGGATTGGCTGGTCTATATGACACATGGACGAATCCAGCTGGCCTGAAGGTGTCCAGCTGCACGATTATCACAACAACACCAAACGAACTTATGGCTAATATGCATGACCGTATGCCTGTAATCCTGCGGCGCGCTGACGAATCGGCTTGGCTAGACCGGACCAATCAAGATATAGTGCTGCTCAAGGCAATGCTACAGCCTTATGATGCGACTGCAATGAGGGCCTATAAAGTTTCCTCGGCTGTTGGTAATGTAAAAAATGACAGTCCCGAACTAATCGAACAGTTGGCATAGAAATTAAACGCACAGGGCATAAAATACAAAACAAGCCCCACTAGCCTATGAGTTGGTGCGGCTTGTTTTAGAAATATTTAAACAATTGCTCAGTACCTGTACCGCATTTCACTGTCCAAGAAGTAAGGAAGGCATTCACTTCTTTCATGGATAAATCAGATTCTTTTCCAGTCCTATGGCCAACTCAACAATAATGCCTATATAACGACTTAACTTTTATTAGGTTACGGCAACGCTGGGCATCATGGATGCTTATGTGAATGGCAAGGCTTGCCGTGTCTATGCGGCTTATGCCAGCAAGGGATCTCCTTACAGCCCTTATTCGTCTTCTTTTTACAGCATTTCTCTATTACAGGGTCATATCTAACGGTGATGTACTTTTTGACAACCTCGGTTTTCACAAAACATTTTTTAAATGAATGAGTTGGTAAACAGCAGTCTTTCGTTTTTTTTCTGCTCATTTTTTTCCATAGCCTCCCAGATTTTATAATTACGGGATACTATATGCTCAAGGACAATAAGCGGAAAGTTATGGTTGCCCATAGCAAACAAATTGGGCAGCGACTATAGATCTTATCGATCTTTCTTACGTCAATTGATATCCTTGCGGTAAGACATCGGACTGACGTTAAACATTTTCTTAAAGGTTTTGGAAAAGTAAGATAAATTGCTGTATCCCGCTATTTGGGCAATTTCACTGATCGGTTTGTTAGTGTTGCGTAAAAGCTGCTTGGTCAGCTTCATTTTCTCAGATAAAATATATTCCGAAAGCGACGTCCCCGTCTCCTTCTTGAACAACCTCGACAAATAAGCTGGGTTCAAATGAACCAGTTCGGCTAACTCCATACGCTCAATTCTCTCGTCCAAATGCGTATTAATATACACCTTCACCTGGTGTACGATAGAGTCTTCAGCCGTTTTCACATAACGCATGACCACCTCCACTACCTTGATGGCCCAATCCTCCATTTGGCTGATCGTTTTGGGAACAGATGACGAATCAAGAATCCCCCCCTCGGTGAACACCTCCTGCACGTATTTCCCTCGTCTGTGCAGCACCGAATAGATCGTTTGTAAAACGCTATGATAGTAAATCAACAGTGCCTCCTGATTGCCCCCTGCAAATTTTAAGACGGTAAGGGATTGATGAATCCGTTCACGTAGGTTCGTTTCGTCCCCTTGTTCGATCAGTGTTGTCCATTCAGATAGGTCGACAGCAGGAAAGTGGTTAGGCTCTTCCCTCTTTGGTTGGTGCAGATGAACAGCATGGGATTTCGTAATGTTGTCATACTCCATTTTTAACAATGTTTCATAACCGAGTTTGGTATGCTCAATCGCATTTTTCTTGCCGATATAGCAAGATACTTTGCAGTAAAAATACTGTTGGCAGTACTGAATGAAGGTTTCGCAGCGCCCGATGAGGTCGTTCAGATCTACTTGAAGCGTCCGATCACAATAGAGGA
>JAIMBU010000036.1 GCA_023511325.1 Gorillibacterium sp. | reverse complement strand
CTCTAATGATAACTATCACATGCTATGATCATTAAAACCTGCACATGGCTGCAGGTTTTTTCTTTTGCATACAACCATTCACTGTAGTCAAACAATGACTACCCCACGTAGCGAAATGAATACCCTAATGCCACAATCCCTGTAAACGGTCCGTTCGTTCATGTCGTAGAGGAATGACTATGGACGGCAATAGCAGGGCTCTTATAAGATGCAGATGGAAATGTAACACCAGATCTGGTTGCGCGCTTCTTAACATACTTGCATAGCTGAAATGTAGAAAGGGAGAAACCATGTGTACAAAGAAATGACTGCTTCAAATGCCATACCGCTTAAAATCATATACCGGAAACAGAAGCTAAAGCGGTTCATCCGCAATCGCTGGTTGTATCTCATGATGCTACCGGGAGTACTGTACTTCATTATATTTAAGTACATCCCCATGTACGGGGTTTTGCTAGCTTTTAAAAATTATCAGCCGTTTCTCGGATTCATGAAAAGTGACTGGGTAGGGATGAAACACTTTGACCGCTTCTTTGGGGACCCGCTGTTCTGGATGCTCCTGAAGAATACGTTCATTCTCGCTTCCTATAACATTGTGTTTTTCTTCCCGTTGCCGATTATTGTAGCTCTGCTGCTCAACGAGTTGAGAATTGAGTCCTATAAGCGCACGTTGCAGACGCTTATCTACATCCCTCACTTTATGTCGTGGGTAGTCATTGTCTCGATCTCCTATCTGTTCTTCACGACTGAAGGCGGATTGGTAAATGAGGCCATTGCCTCACTTGGCGGTGAGAAAATCAATTTCTTACTTAGTACGGAGTGGTTTCGTACATTCATAACGGGCGAGGTCATGTGGAAGGAAACAGGCTGGGGAACGATTATCTTTCTGGCAGCAATGGCTGGAGTAGATCCCCAACAGTATGAAGCGGCACGGATAGATGGGGCGAATCGATTCCGCCAACTATGGCATATCACACTTCCAGCCATCCGCTCTACCATCATTATTCTACTTATCCTTCGCCTAGGAAATTTTCTGGATACAGGCTTTGAGCAAATCTGGCTGATGCTGAACTCCATGAACCGCGAGGTTGCAGAGGTATTCGATACCTATGTATATTCGACTGGGATTTCCCAAGGTCAATATAGCTATAGCACAGCAGTAGGCTTGTTCAAATCTATTATCGGGTTGGTGCTTGTCTCAGGAGCCAACTACTTATCGAAGCGCTTCGGCGAAGACGGCATTCTTTAGCTTCGTAAGTCACGAAAAACTTATGGTTGATGCTTACGAAGTAGTTTTTCGCTCTACGGCTACGCTTCGTAAGTCACGAAAAACTTTTAGGAGGGGTTTCAATGGTTCAAGACCGTTCATGGGGTAACCGGGTGTTCGACACCGTGAATGTTACGCTTTTGGGTCTATTTGCGCTAATTACAATCGTGCCGTTCATATACATTGTCTCCGGATCCTTTGCTACGCAGAAGGAATTGATGGAGAAGGGGTTTATCCTGTTCCCGACTACATTCTCGCTGAACGCTTATGATTTTATTTTCTCTACTAGCACGCTGATGCATAGCATGGGTGTCACGATCTTCATTACGGTTGTCGGAACGTTGATTAATATCGTGTTTACCTGTCTGATGGCCTATCCGCTAGCAAGGAAGGACCTAGATTACCGCAAACCGATTCAGATCATGGTCATTTTCACGATGCTGTTCGGGGGTGGCATGATTCCTACGTTTCTTGTAGTGAAGTCTCTTGGATTGATCGATAGCTATTGGTCCTTACTTCTACCTGGAGCGATCAGCGCTTTTAATCTGATTGTCATGAGAAGCTTCTTTCAGCAACTGCCTGACGGCTTGGAGGATTCAGCTAAGATTGATGGCGCAAGTGATCCGGGTATTCTACTGCGGATTGTTATTCCTTTATCGATGCCAGTTATTGCTACGTTCTCTCTCTTCTATGCTGTAGGACACTGGAACACGTTCTTCAACGCTGTGCTTTATATCAATGATTCAAGCAAGTGGCCGATCCAAGTGCTATTGAGACAAATCGTTATGTTGTCGGAGGGTGGAGGCCTAGGTGATTCCGCTTCATTCGATGCAAGCTTCATTCAACCGCCGGAGCAATCGGTGAAGATGGCCGTCATTGTCGTTTCGACGCTGCCGATTCTGATTGTCTATCCGTTCCTGCAAAAGTATTTTGCCAAAGGTGTATTGTTGGGGTCTGTGAAGGGGTAATCGATTCCGATCAGCGCCAATCATATATAATAAAAACTATAGAGGGTTAAAGGAGATCAAATTCATGATGAAGCGGAAAAGTAAGGTGTGGCTAAAGTCTACCGCAGTAATAAGCTCGCTGGCGATTGCCACAGGTGTCTTAGTGGGCTGCGGAGGAACGAAGGAGGAATCAGGCGCGGAACAGAGCCCTACTGTCAAGGAGACTACTGCGGCGTCAGAAAAACCAATCCAAGGGCCGTACAAGATGTCGATTATGTTGCCTAGCTATAACCCCGAGTCCATGTCGACGGATGGGGAAATCTTCAAGCGACTGCAAGAGAAAACGAATACAGTATTGAAGATGACATGGGTGCCTTCTTCCACTTATGGGGATAAATTAAGCGCCACCGTTGCTTCAGGCGAATTGCCGAGTGTTATTACTGTGCTAAACCAGAAGCTTCCCTATATCGTCAATTCTGTTCGTTCCGGCATGTTCTGGGAGCTTGGTCCTTACCTGAAGGATTATCCGAACCTGAGTCGGATGAATCCTATTGCCACGGATGCCATTTCTATAGACGGAAAAGTATACGGTATTTATCGGGCGCGAGATTTAGCCAAGGATGGTATCATTCTACGTAAAGACTGGTTGGATCAGTTGAACCTGAAGGAACCCAAAACCATCGATGAGTTCTATAACGTTCTGAAAGCATTCGTTAACGATGATCCCGATCAGAATGGCAAGAAGGATACGATCGGTTTAGTTGAACAGCAGGCTGCAGCGGGATGGAGAAGTATGGTGGTGTGGTATGGCGGCCCCGCTGACTGGGAGATTAAGGACGGCAAAGCAAGTCCGGCGCACCTGTCCCCAGCCTATATGGAGACTTTGAAATTTTATAAGAAGCTGTACGATGAGAAGCTGATCAACTTGGACTTCGCCGTGGTGAAGGATGGCCGTCAGGTGTTTAATAAAGGGATGTCCGGTGCATGGATTGCCAATATGAATGATGGTCAAGGTATGGAGGAGTCTGCGAAGAAGGTCGTTCCGACTGCTGCAGTAACCATGACCAACGTCCTGGAAGGACCAAGTGGCTTGCATAGCGCAGGCGGTTCCGGCTCCTATGGCACCTTCATGATTCCGAAGACATCGGTGAAGACAGAACCTGAATTAAAAGCGATACTAAACTACTTCGATAAAGTATCAGATGAAGATATGCAGAATATGTTGAATAACGGTCTGGAGGGTCGTCAGTATACAATCGAGAACGGTGAATATAAGAAAACAACAGATTCGAAGATGCTGGTGGAATATGGTATGGGGGATTCATCTCAATTGGTGGTATTAAGGGACAAAGTCAAGGCTTTTGGTGGCCCGTTGGTTCATCTTCGCGATGAGCTATATAATAAGAATGCTGAAATTGTAGTAAGCAACCCACTTAATGCTTTTATTTCAAACACTTACAGTGAAAGAGGATCTGAAATCGATAAAATTATTGAGGATGCTCGTGTCAAGTTTATTATGGGTACGCTTGATGAAAGCGGCTTCAATGCAGCCGTAGAGAAATGGAAGCAGGATGGCGGTAATCAAATCATCGAGGAATACACAAAGGCCTATAACGAAGCCAAGAAATAAATAATGAGTCGGCCCACCCAAGCGCTTTCGCACAATAAAGCGCTTGGGTATTCCGCTGTTTAAGAGGAGCATTAAAAATTGTTAGGGGCAGTGGTTGAATGCGAACATCCAGCTATTTACTCAAATTGGTCATTCTCACATTGATGGTTGGGACTTTTCCTGTTCTGACGTTAGGCTGGTATTCCTACCACTTCTCGTCCCAATCCGTGTTGGAGCAAGTTGAAGAACGGAATGCTCAAGTGCTTAGGCAAAGTCAACTGCGAGTTGAACAGACGCTGAAGATGATCGACTATTCCACTTCACAGATATTGAGCCTGCCCATTGTAACAAAGGCCATTTCCAAGCATCTTGGATTGGAGGAAATAGATACAATTAAGGAGCTTTACAACATTCTTGCTAGCATTCAAACCTTTGAGTTGGGGATCAAGGATGTTTATTTATTCAGCCTTGAGCAGGACTGGCTAATTAGCAACTCCGGAATGGATGAATATAACCAACCAGGACTTAAGGATAAACTTCGTTCCTATTCTGGTATTCCGCAGGGCTCTGTGTGGACAAGCGGGAACTCTGCTAAATTCCAGGGCTCAGAAGGAATGGTCGAGTTGCAGCATGCGGTCATGAGCATTAAGAAATGGCCGATTAATTCGCCCAACCCGCGAGGGATGATCAGTGTTGTGTTATCTACTCAGCAGTTGAAGCAATTAATCAATAACGATCCTCGGATGGGCAACAGCTTTATTCTGGATGAAGATGATCGGATTATTGCCCACGCTAATGATTCGCTCATTGGTACGGATTTATCTGCGGAGCATTATATGAAGGTCATCCGGCAGCAAAGTGATGCGGTTGGTGTATTTAACGATAAAGCGGAAGGTAGCAACGCCTCCATCTCGTTTCGTAAATCCACTTACAATGGCTGGACCTATGTTTCCGTTGTTCCGACCCGAGCGATCACACATCAAGCTACGGCGATTGGTTGGACATCTATCCTAGTAAGCGCTGGTGTTCTGATCGCTACGGTGCTCGTTGCCTTGATTGGCTCCCGCAGAATGTACAGTCCGGTGCGCCGCATCTATCGAACCCTACTTGATGATAAAGAATCGAAGCAAAAGAAGGACGAGTTTACCGTCATTTCGGATCGTATTGCAGGGATTTTGTCCAATCAAACTCGGCTGCAATTCGAGTTGAAGGGACAACAGCAGCAGCTTGTTGAGCTACTCGTCCGCAAAATGATGTTGAGAGAAGCCAAGGCGCAGGAGATACTGGAACGGCTACGGTATTACGGCTATGGGTACACAGAGCATTGGGAAGTTATGCGCGTATTGCTATTTCAGATTGATCGCCTAAATAGTGACCGCTTTACAGAGAAGGACCGTGATCTGCTGCTATTTGCTATAGGAAATATCGCGTCAGAGATCGTGCCAGAGGAAAATCGCCTTCCTCCTATTGTTATGCAGGATTCGGTTGTTCTCTTAGTCGGCACGAAGGTTCAGTCGGAGGAAGCATTCAAGGAATCGGTCTTTGAAATGGCTACTGAGGTGCAGGAATCAGTGAAGCAATACTTGCAGCTTCAAACAAGCATCGGCATCAGCCGCTCGTTTCGAATCTGGGGAGATGCAGGCGGGGGCTATGAGGAAGGTGAGAATGCTTTGAGATACCGGGCACGTCTGGGTGAGGAGGTTATCCTATTCATCGAGGATGTGCAGCCTGACAAAGGCAGGGAGGTCATCTATCCAAAGGAGCTTGGTGATGAGCTGTATCAAGCGATCAAGGGGTTGGATACAGAGAATGCCAAGAAGGCACTATCTTCCTTGATGGAAGCTTTATCTAAACAGGACTACGATCATAATGATTATCAGATGTCTCTTGTCAGGCTGCTCATGGATCTGATTCGTTTGCTACAAGATGCGGGTATTTCGCTTCATCTGCTTAAGGTTGGCGAAGGCTCACTGTTCGAGGAACTGCTGCGGATGCACACAACCAGGGAGATCGAAGAATGGTTTGGGGAAAATCTCGTTTATCCCGGCATCCTTTTGCTGGAGGAGCGGCGGCGAGCCCAATTCAACACGATCTCCCAAGAGGTTAAGCGGCTGATCGAGGAGGCCTTCGATACGGATTTGACGCTTGAGAAGTGTTCAAGTCGGATTAATTACCACCCTCAGTATATCAGCCGTGTATTTCGTCAGGAAACGGGCGTTAACTTTGCCGATTATCTGGCCCAATACCGCTTGGAGGTTTCCAAAAGGTGGTTAAGGGAAACAGAGCTGACAGTTACCGACATAGCAGAGAAGCTAAAGTATAACAACCCGGCTAACTTCATCCGATATTTTCGTAAGATGGAAGGAATAACTCCGGGTCAATACCGGATGGACTGGAAGGAGAACGTTGAATTTGAATGATAGAAATGTATATGGTCGTTTCGAGGATAACGGGAAACGTTATGTCATTACCACACCACGAACACCGGCAAGATGGTTTAATTATTTGTTTAACGACAGCTATTATATGGAGGTCTCCCAAACTGGTCAAGGCAATAGCGTAGCATTCTTACCTAAGCAGCGGACTTACACACGGGGCTTTCGCCATTTTTATCTGCTGGACCATGTTTCTAATGAAGCTTGGAGTCCGACGTATCAGCCACTGAAGAGCAAACTGGATGCATACACTTGTACCCATTCCCTTGGCTCAACAGAGATTCGCTCCACTTATCAAGACATCGAGACTTCGCTCCATGTGTTTGTGCCTTTGCTGGGACAGCAGGAGGTCTGGACGATAACGCTGACGAACTTGAGCAGCAGACCGCGGCAGCTTTCCCTGTTCTCTGCCTTTTCCATTGAGAACGGGGGCGTCATGGGGAGCAAATGCCAATTCGATGAGGCAACGCAAATATTGTCAAGCTTCTCGTTTCCTTATCATGTTACTTATGAGGATAAGGAGAAATGTCATGATCATACGAATTGGGTGTATGTGTATTCCGATCGTCCTGTCGATTCTTACGAGTGCAGTCAGCGCAGATTCTTCGGTGGGGATGATATCAATGAGATCCCGGCAGCAGTGTTGCGTGGAAGCTGCACCAACCAACGGGCCGAGGCGGAGAATCCGCTTGGTGCATTTCAGCAGCTAGTCACATTGCCGCCTGGGGAGAACATTGTGAGCCGCTTTGTAGTCGGCTGCGCCAATTCTCCCGAAGAAATCAAGCAGAGCAAAGCGGCGCTAGCGGCCAAAAGCTATGATAGCTTGTTCACGGAAGTAGAACAGCATTGGGAGCAAATTAGCCGAACTTTTCGGGTGACAACCCCTGATCCCCATGTGGATTATTTTATGAATTACTGGCTTAAGAAGCAGATTGTGCTGCAAACTCGCACCAATCGGATGTCCAATTATTGTCCCATCCGCAATCAGTTGCAAGATGCTCTGGGTTACGCTCTTGTGGATGCTCCTGGAGCATCCGAATATATGATTTCGGTACTTAAGGGACAAGCGCGAAGCGGATTTATCAAGCAATGGATTATGACGGATGGTTCTGCCCCTAAACATCTGTGCCTGTTGAATCATACGGACGGTCCTATCTGGTTGCTTTTATGTTTTGCGGCCTTGGTCAATCAATGTGGGAATATAGAGCTGTTAAAGCGTCAGGTTGACTTCAAAGACGGGGGTGAGGCCGCGTCTGTGTATGAACATTTACTGTTGGCTATTGAGTATATGGCAGCCGCTGTAGGCTCACATGGTTTATGTTTGATGGGCGATGGTGACTGGAATGATCCAATCAATGGCCCCGGACGGCTTGGTCGCGGAGAATCGACATGGAGCACGATGGCTCTTAAGTATGCCATTCTGTCAATTATGCCGTTTTGTGAAATTCTGAAGGATGATAGGAACATGCTACGACTACAGGCTATTGCCACTAGGCTGGATAAGGCCGTCAACAGCACATGCTGGGATGGCGAGTGGTACATGGCTGGATTTGACGATTCCGGTGAACCCTTCGGCACGAGACATGATGCAGAGGGCAAGCTGTTCCTCAACACCCAAACATGGGCGATTATGAGCGATATCGCTAGGGACGAACGACTGAATCAGTGTCTAGCGGCGATTGATCGATTGGATACCCCTTTTGGACCACAATTGCTAGAGCCAGCCTTTAGTGAATGGAATGCCAAGTGGGGCCGAATCAGCATCAAGCTGGCCGGAACGACAGAGAATGGCTCTGTCTACTGCCATGCCTCGATGTTTAAAGCTTTTGCCGATTGCATAGCGGGGCGTGGCAAGCAAGCGCTAGAGACCATCAGCAGAACACTGCCAACCAATCCAGACAATCCGCCGGAAACCAATTTACAGGTGCCCCTATTTGTGCCGAACTTCTATTTTGGCTTGTCCGATTCCCCCAACTACGGTCAATCTAGTCATCACCATTCCACTGGAACGGTCGGCTGGATGCTATGGACGACACTGGAATACGTGCTGGGCGTACGCGCTACGGCCCGAGGTCTGATCATTGATCCTTGCATCCCTGAAGACTGGCCGGAGTATCATGTAGATCGGCTGTTCCGAAACGCTCGTTACCAAGTTACCATTACCAATCCGGAAGGCACGGGCAAGGGTGTGGTACAGGTGATTGTGGATGGCCAAGAGTGGACGGAAGCAACGCTTCCTTATGAAGACGGACAAGTATACCAAGTGACGGCCCGCCTCGGCCATACAAACTAAACCATTTTACAGTTCTAGTATGAGTTGACCAAAGAACGGACTTATAAAGCATATGCCGATCACTTCATTGTGATCGGCATACCTTGTGCATAAAGAGCCAGTAACAGCAGGGGAGTTGGAACTGTGGGAGCGAAGGCGTCCCTCCACTACAGAGTTCTCACCAGACCGCGAATATTATCGCATTAAGAAGAAATTGGACAAAATGAGGGCAACTTCAATTAAAAATATTGACATTGGAAAATAACATATGTTATATAATAGAAGAGTTAGCACTCATCAGATGTGAGTGCTAACTCTTCGCCCGTCTTGCTACACCTTTCTCAAACCGGTTCCATTAGAACATTCTTTTAGATTGGAAGGAGAAATACTCGTGGCCAAAAAACAATTTAAAACAGAATCGAAACGAATTCTGGAAATGATGATTAACTCTATCTATACGCAGAAAGAGATATTCCTGCGTGAACTTATTTCGAATGCCAGTGATGCCATTGATAAAATCTATTACAAGGCATTGCTCGATGAGCAAATTGTATTTAACAAAGAAGACTATTACATCAAGCTAACCGTTGATAAAGCCAATCGGACATTGACGCTCACCGATACAGGGATTGGGATGAATAAAGAGGAGCTGGAAGATAACCTTGGCGTTATTGCTAAGAGTGGCTCACTTGCCTTTAAGAAAGACAATGAATTGAAGGATGGACACAATATCATCGGTCAATTCGGAGTTGGGTTCTACTCTGCTTTTATGATCGCTGATGTGATTACAGTAAGCAGTAAAACGTTTGGCAGTGACGAAGCCTTTAAATGGGAATCTACAGGGTCAGATGGCTATACCATTGGGCCGAGCGATAAAGCGACAGTTGGTACTGAGATTGTGATGAAATTGAAAGCCAATACAGAAGATGATCAATATGATGAGTATCTGGATGAATACCGCCTTAAAGCGATTATCAAAAAGTACTCTGATTTTATCAGATACCCGATTAAGATGGATGTAAAAGAACAAAAGGCTAAAGAGGGCAGCGAGGATGAATTCGAGGAGGTTCTCGAAGAACAAACCGTAAATAGCATGGTTCCGATCTGGCGCAAAAACAAAAAAGAACTTACTGATGATGATTATAATCAGTTTTATCATGAGAAACGCTACGGCTATGATCAACCGATCAAGCATATCCACCTTAGTGTTGATGGCGCTGTAGCCTATAATGCGATTCTGTTTATCCCAGAGAACATGCCATTTGACTATTACACCAAGGAATATGAGAAAGGCTTAGAACTGTACTCAAGCAGCGTGTTGATCATGGACAAGTGTGCCGATCTACTCCCTGACTATTTCAGCTTCGTCAAGGGTATGGTTGATTCCGAGGATCTGTCGCTGAACATTTCCCGAGAAATGTTACAGCACGACCGCCAATTGAAGCTGATTGCCAAGAACATTGGCAATAAGATTAAAAGCCAATTGCTGAGTCTGTTGAAGGATGAGAGAGAGAAATACGAGCAGTTCTATAATTCGTTTGGCAGACAATTGAAGTATGGTGTCTATAGCGATTATGGAACCCATAAAGAAGTGCTACAGGACCTGTTGATGTTCACCTCCTCCAAAGAGAAGAAGCTCGTTACCTTGGATGAATATGTGTCTAATATGCCTGAGGATCAGAAGTATATCTATTACGCTTCTGGAGAGTCGATTGAACGCATTGAGAAGCTGCCCCAAACCGAGATGGTATCCGATAAGGGCTATGAAATTCTCTACTTTACCGATGATATTGATGAGTTCGCCATCAAGATGATCATGAATTATAAAGAGAAAGAATTTAAATCAGTCTCGAGTGGTGATTTGGGCATTGAAGTAGATCCGGATGCGGATAAGGAACAGTTAGAGGTAGAAGAGAGCAACAAGGAGCTCTTTGAGCATATGACCAACCTTCTGAAGGGTAAAGTTAAACAGGTTAAAGC
>JAIMBU010000363.1 GCA_023511325.1 Gorillibacterium sp. | reverse complement strand
ATCTAAAATTGTTTATCCCATCTTCTACCCCGTTCGTCTGGATGTCATTGCAGCAGGCGGAGAAACCTGGGCAAGCGATGAAACCAAGCAAGTATACAGTGGCCCCTTTACCATTAAAGAATGGGTGAAGAACAACAGCATCACCCTAGACAAGAATCCCAACTATTATGATGCTGCTAATGTCTCTATCACCTCCGTGGTCATGAACGATATTCCGGAGTTTTCAACACAGGCACAATTATTCGAATCTGCACAGTTAGATGTGACCGGTTCCTTGCAGGAATATGTTGAAAAATGGAAGGCAGATGCTGATGCTGGTAAATTCGTTGGGGTTAGTGGCGATGTACCAACGACTGGTTTCTTAGCCTTTAATATCGAAACAGGTGGGTTAAGCGGTCTGATGGGCAATGCTAAGGTCCGCAAAGCCATTTCTCTTGCTTTTGATCGCGATGAACTGGTAAGCGCGATCTATGGAAGATACAGTCCTGCTCTAGGCTTCGTGCCCAAGACGCTCTCCTCTGGTAAAGAAGATTTCCGCACAGTTGTTGAAGAGCCATTGAAAGCCGATGCAGCACAATATGTTAACAAACCGGAGGAACTTCAAAAGCTGCTCCATGAAGGTTTGAAGGAGCTTGGTAAGGATACGGACAATCTGAAGGATATTAAGCTTACCTTTATCGCACAAGGAACGGGAGCTACCGATAAACAAAGACAAGAATGGTATCAACAACAGCTTGAGAAAAATCTTGGTATTACTCTCGAAACGAAAGTGTTTGGAGATAACAAGCTGTACCAACAGGATCGAGTTGGTTGGAAATTTGATATTGTCAGCGTTGGCTGGATGGGGGATTACAATGATCCTTTAACCTTCCTGGACATGTGGGTAACTGGAGGTGGCAACAATTATTCTGGATATAAGAATGCAGCATACGACGACCTGCTGAAGACATTGGATGCCACCACTGATGACGCACAACGTCTAGAGATCTATAAACAACTCGAGAACATCCTGGTTGCACAAGACGCAGCAATCGCTCCAACCTATTATGGAGATACTCAACGTTTTATTCAAAATTACGTGAAAGATTTCGGCTTCCCGGTATTCGGACCGGTTTATGAGTGGAGATGGGCTTATATAGCCAAACGGTCATAAACGAGAACAGATATTGTCACTTACAGTGAACCAGGAACGGACAATGCCAACAAACTAGCATGGTGTTAAAAGCAGGTATGCACGTCAATGACATTGATGCGCATACCTGTATCATGTGTACAGCTGTAATTGGAGGGAACCTTAGTGGTCCGATATCTAACCAGAAGATTTTTGCAAATGATTTTAACTTTATTCATTATTGCAACGGCTACCTTTTTCTTGCTGTCAGCGGTTCCTGGAGACCCTTTGACAGAGAAGGTACAGAAGCTCCCGCCTAATATCAAGGCAGAGATGTATAAAAAATATGGCTACGATCGGCCAGTTATCGAAAGATATGTCAAATCGATGACCGGTATTATTACAAGAGGCGATTTCGGGCAGTCCGTTATTTATCCAGGGCAGACCATGCAAAGCATCATCAAGGAAAAGCTTCCTGTATCAGCTAGGCTAGGTATTCAGCAGGTGGCGGTAGGGGTTACGCTGGGTTTGTTCCTCGGCATCATCGCGGCAATGAAGCGTGGTACGTGGCTTGACTATCTTATTATCACATGCGCAATGATCCTGATATCAATCCCTACGCTTGTATGCGCACTTTTGATTCAGAAGTATTTTGCGGGTAATTACTTCCCAATCATAGGTTGGCCAAAGGGTGATGATCTGTGGTTTGGCGGTTGGAAATATACCATTCTTCCTACATTCGCGGGATGCGTTGGTTATATTGCCTCCTATTCCAGACTAATGAAAACAGCCATGCTTGATGCGGTTAACCAGGATTACGTGTTGACAGCTAGAGCGAAGGGGCTTTCCGAGTTCAGGGTTGTGTTCAGACATGTCCTGCGTAATTCATTTATTCCTATTGTCACCGTTCTGCCTGTGACAATAGCTTTTGTTATCACCGGATCTTTTTTTATTGAACGTGTCTTTTCGATACCGGGTATAGGACTTTATTTCATAGGTGCGGTTACTGGCAGGGATGTTCCAATCATTATGGGTGAAACCATTCTACTTACAGCCATCTACCTTGCGGTTATCTTTTTTACCGATATCCTGTACACGATTGTCGATCCCAGAATCCGAATCCTCGGAACCAAAAGATAGGAGAAAAGTGTATGGTTGAGTTAAAAGAGGACATGGTTCGAAAGGTTGATATCAATACCCTGATGCCGGATCGATTAGTCAGGGAGAATATATCCTACTGGCAGGATGCGTGGAGAAGGCTGCGAAAAAATCCAATAGCAATGGTATCACTCGTCATCCTTTTCCTTATCCTTGTTTTTGTCATAGCGGGTCCATGGATTAAAGGCTTAGACTATATGACGATTGTTGCGAAGTCTAAAAATTTATCGCCAAACAGCACTTTTTGGTTCGGAACAGATTCGCTGGGTCGAGATATGTTTGCCAGAGTGTGGGTTGGGGCTAGAATTTCCATCATCATAGCTCTTGTAGCAACTTTGTTTGAGGTATTTATCGGATGTATCTACGGTGGAGTGATGGCTTATTTTGGTGGTATCGTCGATGAAATCATGATGAGAGTCATTGAAGTACTAAATAGTATCCCTTCGTTAATTGTGACGATTCTGATTATGGTTTTACTAGGTAATGGTATGCTTCCGCTTTTATTCGCCCTATGTCTCACTTCGTGGACAGGGACGGCAAGAATGATTCGTGGTCAGGTTATGCAGCTACGAGAGAGCGAATACGTTCTAGCAGCACAGACGCTGGGTGCATCCCACAGCAGGGTTATTCGCAAACACTTGCTTCCGAATACGCTCGGACTGTTAATCCTCAATATTTCCACTAGTATTCCAGCTGTTATTTTTAGTGAAACCATCTTGTCCTTTCTCGGGATTGGCATACAACCACCAGGTTTCAGCCTGGGTTCTTTGATTTCGCTAGGACAACAAAACATGACCTTTTATCCTTATCAATTGCTATTCCCGGCTGGTGTTTTATGTATATTGGTTTTGGCCTTCAATTTATTGGGAGAAGGCTTGAGAGATGCACTAGATCCCAAGCTTCGTCAGTAGGAGAGAGACAAATATGGAAAAATTACTGCAGGTAAAAGACTTGACTGTTTCCTATCATACGTATGCTGGTGAAGTACAGGCCGTAAGAGGGATATCCTTTGATGTACTTCAAGGAGAGACCGTAGCGATTGTAGGTGAATCAGGCTGCGGAAAAAGTGTCACTACAAGAGCGATCATGGGATTAATTCAAGCTCCCCAAGGGGAAGTGAAATCAAATAGTAAGGTTATTTATAAAGACAAGGACATTACCGAAATGTCCAGGAAAGAGCTGCGAAATTACAGAGGGAAAGAAAGTGCCATCATTTTTCAGGATGCGTTATCATCCTTGAATCCTACGATGAAGGTTGGAAAGCAGATCGTCGAAGGGCTTGCTGAGCATACGAGGATAAGTAAATCAGAGGCTAGACAAAAAGCTTTGGAGCTTTTGACCAAGGTAGGAATTCCCAATCCAGAGAGACGCATCAATCAATATCCTCATGAATTTTCGGGTGGCATGCGCCAAAGAGTGATGATCGCGATTGCTCTTGCCTGTAATCCCAACCTGCTTATTGCTGATGAGCCAACCACAGCTTTAGATGTCACGATTCAAGCCCAAATCCTCCAATTAATCAAAAAACTGCAAAGGGAGACAGGGGCCTCCATTATTTTGATTACCCATGATTTGGGTGTAGTTGCTAATATTGCTGATCGAATTATGGTCATGTATGCCGGGAAGATCGTGGAGGCGGGAACCTCCGAGGATATTTTCTATGATCCCAAGCATCCCTATACAAGAGCTCTGCTCAATGCAGTACCGAAGATCAATGACGAGGACGAGATTGTGGAACTGGAAGCGATTCAAGGGACACCACCCGATCTGATTGCACCACCTAAGGGCTGTAGCTTTGCGGAAAGATGTATAAACTGCATGCATATCTGCCTCGAGCATGACCCCGATCAAATATCGTTTGATGACAATCATCGTGCCTCCTGCTGGCTCTATCACCCGGATGTCCAAGTGCTTATTGAAAAATCGTTGTCAGGGGGTGTGAGCCATGAACGAACCGGTTCTTGAGGTTAAAAATTTGAAAAAGTATTTTAAGCTCGGAAGAAACACCATTTTGAAAGCTGTCGATGATGTGTCATTTAGCATTCGCGAGGGTGAAACCTTTGGACTGGTAGGAGAATCAGGCTGTGGAAAAACCACCTGTGGACGGACTAGCATTGGGATGTATGAAAAAACCGGTGGCAGCGTGCTTTATAGAGGTAAAGATGTACATATTGAAAAAAGCCAGAACGGGAAATTATTTACCAAAGATGTGCAAATGATCTTCCAAGATCCCTACGCATCGCTGAATCCAAGAATGACCGTCGGAGATATCGTCGCGGAAGGGATTGATGTTCACGGTCTTGCTGCCAACTCCAAGG
>JAIMBU010000362.1 GCA_023511325.1 Gorillibacterium sp. | reverse complement strand
ATACTGTAGATTTTTTCTCAATGATCATCTACGAAACATTCCGCGAGAAGAGCAGTAATGAAAGCGCTCTCGTGATCAATGTAAAACCCGAATGGATATTTGACAATTTAAAAGTGGTCAACGATTTTGCGATTCCCGGACAATCCGCGCTATTTATCATGGACAAGAACGGGGGGGTCATCCTCTCTAGCAACGACCAGAACGTACCTGTGCTTACAGGTTTAAAGGAGACCCTGGCGGAGGATCAGGAACAGAATAAAGCGAAATTCGGTTTCTTCGCCAAATCCTTTGGTAAATCCGGTAAATTCATCGTGTCCTATATGGACATGGGGATCGAAGGGTGGAAAGTCGTCAGCATCCAACCTTATCATGCGGTGCTGGGCGATATTTATGAGATGAGGATGACCTCCTTATATGTCATCCTATTTTTTCTGCTAGTCTCTATTGCCTTATCCAGTATTGTTGCTCATAAGCTTTACAAGCCTGTGGAGAAAATGCTCGTTGGGATTCAGACTGAAGCCAGATTGACACCAGAGGACCTGACTGAGGGTAAAGATGAGCTGTCCTATGTCACCAACGTATACAGGGATATGGCCCAACGGTTGGATGCAGCGACCAACGAACAGGATAAGCAGAAAAGGATCGTCTACAACTATCACTTGCGTTCGATCACTACAGGAAGCTCTTTCTATTCGATCGAACAATTCTACATTTGCGTCAAGCAAAATAATTTGGACATTGTGCCGGACGGGTGTTTTTTGCTCGTGATCATAAAGTTGGATGACTATACAGAGTATGTCTCTCATACGAGCGTCAATCAACGCATGTTACACTCCTTCGCCATTGCTAACATTGCGAAGGAAACACTGCTGTCTAGCCAGTATAGCTGTGAGATCGTCGATATGAGAACGGACCATTTGGTTGTTATTCTTAGTGCAATCAGAGGTGAAGGGACTCCTTTGGGTGAGATCGTTATGCTCTTGAGGGATGTGCAGGATATCGTTGAACGTTATTACAAGCTATCCCTAACGATGACAACAAGCGAACCCTTTCTCGGACATGAAGCCATTACCGAGCAATATGGATTAGCGCTTCAATATTCAATGTACAAACTGGTTTTTGGGAAGCGAGTGATTATCACACCGGATTTGGTCAAGCCTAACATGGAGCATTCCGAATATGGTTTTCCCGCGGAGCAGGAGAAGAAATTGATTGAATCAATCAGAACGAATGATTTGGTTGCGATGAAGAGTGAGATTCATTACATTCTTGCCCATATGTCAATTTACCAATATGACCATATCCTTCATGGTATCGTGCAGATCGTCGATTTAATTAAGACAACGATTCGTGAGATTAACAAGAACAGAGTGGTTTCGATATCCGTAGATCTTAGTGCACTTAGCCGACAAGTGCTAAATAAGGAATCCCTTGACGAGATTGAACAGCTCTTGCAGCAAGTCTGCTGTGACATTAACGAGAAACTAAACAATTCAATTCAGGAGAAAAACACCGTATTGGTGGAAGCCATTAAGGAAATTGTCACAGTGAACTACAGCGATATTAATCTGAGCTTGCAGTCAATTGCAGTCCTGCTCAAGATTACTCCGGCTTATGTCGGTCGAATGTTTAAGAAAAGTGAGTTGGTTTCCGTTGGAGAATATATTAACGAGGTGCGGCTGGCTCAGGCCTTAATCTACTTGGAAACGAAGGACTTCAGTATTAAGGAGATCATGGAGATTTGTGGCTACATGAATCAGAGTACATTCTTTAAGCTGTTTAAGAAAAAATACGGAGCTACTCCGAAGGAATACCGGTTGAAAAGCAACATCGGCTAGCCTTGTTGAACGCTCCGTTGATACTTCATGGGTTCAGCCTAATGTGAGACAATAGTAAGCTTTTTATCAACAAGGGGAGAGGGCAGCCGATTATGAGGGTACTTGGATTCTATAACTCCAAAAGATATTTGCAGCGTGTTCTCATCTCCATCATGTTATCGATGGTATTGGTAATGTCGGCTTTATCCATCGCTAATACCTTTATTTTGGAACGATCGGTAAAGAGCAATCAGGAGGTGTCCAACCTAAAGGTTCTTACCCAAATTCAGTACAACTTATCTTATATGAACGAGATCATTACCCACCTGTCCACCTTTGTATATCGTGATAATATTCTGATTCCAATGATGTTCGAAACGGATCTGCCAAAAATGGATTTAATCCGTGGCTATCAACGACTAAATACGATTATGCAGAGCTCTTCCTTCCTGCATTCCATTGTTATCTATAATTATAGTCAGAATAAGCTATATGGGACAACGACGCCCTTCTTGCTGGATGAAGGAGTAACCGAAGCCAAAATTCGCCAGTGGTTGCTCGACCCTTCAACGCCACACAAGAATTCAAGACTGATTCCATTAAGCTTGGAGAAGGAGGCTGGACAAATCGACGCGTTTGCGTTCATCGTCGCCAACTCTTTAGACATGTTCAACAGAAAAGAGTCGGCGATCATTCTATATATTAAATCCGACTGGGTGTTCGAGAGCTTAGAGAAGATGAACGTGGGTAGCGGTCGAGAAATGGGTGAAATCTATATCTCGGATGATGAGGGAAAGCTGTATTCGTCCCGAAACGTTAATCTAGTGTCCAGTAAAGAGGACCAGATGGAAGTTAAACGAATCATTGATGGGGATAAGAGAACGATGAATCGTCAATCTGGCTTCGTTATCGGCGATGTGGCTGGGCAGAAAAGTATGGTTACTTACATGGATGACAGCATACGGAACTGGAAGATCGTCTATATCCAATCCTATGACAAGCTAATGGAGGACGTTAGGGAGATTCGCTTCAAGTCTTTGATGATCTCACTGATCTTTCTACTGATTTCAATCGCCTTATCCATCGGATTGTCCTATAAGTTATACCATCCAATTGAAAACATGCTACAAAAAATACGCCTTCAAACACCGGATAAGGATAAACTCGACCCAAGCGATCGAGATGAATTTCATTTGATGAGCAATCATTATACGAAATTAACCGAGAAGCTTTATGAAATAAGCTCTGAACAGATCGTCAACAAATATTATATCCGCAAGTTTCTGATGGATAGTCAGATGTTCTCTCACAATGATATGAAGGAATTGATTGAGAAGCATGACTTGAGTATTTCTACGAATGGAGAAATTCTCATTTGTGTACTGCAGATCGATCATTACTCGGAATTTGAGCGCAATACAACGGGTGCAACCAAGCAGATGTACAGCTTCGCCATCTTAAACATCGCGCAGGAAATGATGGAGGATACCTACCCCTGTGAAGCCGTCGAAATTCGCGGAGACCATGTTGTCCTTATCGTATCGCGAAGCGACAAGGAGGCAGGTTTTCAAAAGGTCCAACCTATTATGAGGGATATCCAGAACAAGATACATGAATATTACAGCCTTTCGTTATCCTGTGGGATCAGCGATACGATATCCCAATTCCCTTATATTGCCTCCGCCTATATTCAAGCGATGCAGCTCATTCTCTACCGAATCGTCAAAGGAAACAAAGCGATTATCACCTCGGAGAATGTCAAAGCAAACTTAAGCAACAAACAAGTGGCATTGCCTGACTATATTGAGAAGAAGCTGTCAGAGGCGTTAAAAAAAGGTCACATGTCGGAAGCTGGGAGCGAGTTGGAGAATGCGTTCTCCATTCTGTCGGAGTTCCACTACGTTGACATGCTCCGTGCCGTCTCTAACTTGTCTTGGATTATTAAGAATACAGCAGCGAAAATCTCTAGCAATCGAATCGTTCAATTCGATTTTGATATGGATTATATTCTTAACCTGTCGCAGGAGAAGGAGACACTAGAAGAGATGCACGGCGCTCTCCTATCCGTGTGCGCCCAGATTTGTGGAATCGGAAGACCTGCGACGATGGAACGCAACGATATGATCCTGGAAGCGATTAAAGAATTAATCGAACAGAAATATTCAGATATTAATCTCAGCCAACAATCGATCGCTGCTAATGTTAAGCTTTCTTCAGCCTATATCGGTAAATTATTCAAGGATGGTACAACAATGTCCATAACGGAATATATCAACGATATTCGACTGAGACATGCGCAAGAATTGCTCGAGAATGATAAATATACCATCCTTGAGATCATGGGCAAATGTGGATATTCAAATTCGAGTTACTTTTTCCGGCTATTCAAAGCGATGTTCGGAAGTACCCCCAAGGAGTATCGAATGAAGAATACGTTTCACTAATGATAGTTTTAAAATGAAGCCTTCAGCTCCAGATCCCGATTGGGGTTTAGAACTGAGGGCTTTTTACTCTTTCAAAATTTATTAAATTGGATTAATGCATGAATTCGAACATTTTATACGCTTAAATTATGTCTTTTCGAAGATAGTATCGTAGTTTTATTCGAAGTGAGATGGCATGATTGGCATCACAAGGAGGAGATAGAGGGATGCACAAGCGCAGGAGAGGCCTAGGGCAGTTAATCGCGAGAGAAATGCATTATCTAAAGAAGAACAGAGAGTTGCTGATTCTTGCGACCCCAGGAATCATTTACAAATTGATAATCAATTATTTAC
>JAIMBU010000361.1 GCA_023511325.1 Gorillibacterium sp. | reverse complement strand
GTGTGGGCCACATGAGTACCACCACAAAATTCTGCGGAATGCTCCGACGTTACATGCTCGGGTGATTGGGTACCAACAATGACTACACGAACCGGATCCGGGTATTTTTCACCAATCTGCGGAATTGTCATTAAGCCCTGTCTGGCCAAAAGCTCGAAATCTTCCGCAGTTACGGCTCGATAGCATTCCGAGAATTGCTTTACACCACGGTGTATGCCGGATGTAAGCTCTTCCCCATCTTCCAGCTCAACACCTAGCAACTTAAGAAATTGAAGATGATTTTCTTCCGTCACCTGGTCAATTCGGTAGAGGACCATCTCGCTAAACCAGGCAAAAAGCTCTATCAATGTAATACCGGGGTCTGAAGGGTTATAATTCGTCCATTCTGGATCATAAAGCGGGATCAGAGATTTTGCGTCAGCCACGAGCTCATTGAATCCGAGGTCATCCAGTTTGGGTATTGGAAGTGACATTTGGCTTCCTCCTTTCTATTGTTTTTAAGCCCCGCGGAAGATTGGAAGATGAATCAGACAGCAACCTGTACTTCATCGAACTACGAACCTCCCACGGGAAAACAATACGAGCACTGTGTAGCGTTCTCGGGCACATCCGCCAACCTAGTTAGATATTTTCTATCTTCCTTGGCTATTTGCTCCAAATGGCAATCCGGGGTTGTCCCGGTTAAATCGTGAAGTTCATTGGTATCCTTGTCCAAGAGGTAGGGGAAAACCATTTCATTGGCCTTGTTAATAAAATGGGTGCCGCCGTAAATTAATTCATTTTCCTCAAGGAATATATTCTCCGAGCTGACCTCATGAATTTTCAGCGGTGTTGTATTGATATATTCATCTAACCGGCTCAGGAAGACGATGTCCTTTGGCTCAAACACAGCAATTTTCAAGAAAAATGCTTCGGAACCTGCCGTAACCTCGTTCAAGATAAAGCTGCGTATAGTCAAGTCGCTGGAAATATTGAATTCCACATCGCTGCCCTCGGGAAAATTCTCCACGAGCGGTTCACCGTCTGCTGTTTTACATTCCAGAATGTCTCCGTCAATGGATACGACAAGTAACTCCACTGGTACATAGTTCCTATAGCGGAGCCTGATCCTTTCATTTTCCTTGAAGCCTTTGACCATTAGGGTTTTTATACCTGTACTCGCTTCAATCCTTTCAGCGAGAGCAAATATAATCGTGTTATCATCCGCTCGAATCGCACTAAATTTTGGATAGGCTATCAGCGGTTTATAGGGACCGTACTCCAAGGGTTCAAGGCTTAAGGTATAACACTGAAGGGAAGCTTTGATGGCAATACCCGAGACGTAATCAACGCCCGGTGTATGTTTAATAACCGCATAAACTTCTGAAACATAGAGGTTTTTGCCTAGATCCCATCCTGTATTCCCATCGCCGCCATAGAGTGGATGAAAAAACTGTTTTAAATTGTCTATGATATGGCCTTCCGTGACCTTTCGCTGCTCAATTGAGCCGAAAGCTACAGTAGCTTCTACTCCAATGCGGATATATTCGGGGCCAATCACTGCGATTCCCGGTATATTCGTATCCAGAATGGCCGACGTCCGTTCGCAAAGATAGGCTTCAATCTCGCTAAGCAGCTCCTGGCTTGGTACGGGCTTAGGGTCGTTACTCTCCGGTACGACAATGAGTGTGGCTTGTCCAGGGACAAATTCCAAATCCCGGTTCATCGCACCCAGGCACTTCACCTTGGCTATCTGCGGCATCGCCTCCCGTACCAGCCATTCCATATCCTCGCTGGTTACCCCTCGCTCCCAGCTTTTTAGCGTATGTGGCCCGCGAATCTGTGCCTGCTCTGGTTCTTCCTGGTCAAAGCCACCATCAGCGGGTACCGGATTGGTGACGGAATCAAGCCAGTTAAAGCTATCCCAGACCTTCGTTATGGATGCGGCCGCGACATTCCCCTTGGCTCCGCCTCCATGCTTGTAATCGCACTTGATATTATCGATTCCAGTAGGGGGAACCATACCGTTCTTGCCATCTCCAAAAATAAGAGTGCCACTGCTTCTGTCCAGCTTATAGTGTCTACTCTCAGATTCAGAGAGGGAAAAAGCATCGACTTCCTCCCAGCGCAGCCAATCCCCTTGTCCTAAACTCTCACGAACGAAAAGGGACTGGCCTGGTAAAACGGGAGTTTTGGACAACGTAAAGCTCTGATCCGCTTCCCCGTTGCTCGAACCCAGAATTTCACCCTGGATCGTATTGGAATTTCGTGCCCATACGGCATTGGAATAGATGGTGTCGATTTGAGGAAAGACCTTAAAGGTGCCTTCGTCAAGTCGAGCGCGAATCCAATAATATTCCGTTCCAAAAAGCGGACGTTTCTCAATATCTGAGGGAACAGCAAATTGGAGGATTTCTCTTCTTGTAAAATGTCGGATCGCGTCATTTACACTGAGGGTAAGCCACTTTCTTCCATTCCAATATTCCCAGGCTACAATCGGGTTTTCTCCAAGCTGATCACCAGCTAAGGGGAAAAAAAGTGAGATGGGCAGATTACCGATATTACGGTCAAAAGCCAAGTAAAACATCGGCTCAAGCTCCACGCAGGGATAGAAGGGCTTAAAGTATTGTCCCGCTTTCAGACATTCACTTGTCTTGTCGTCAAAGCTGAAATTATTTTCAGTCAGCACCATTTCCGGAAAGCTCTCGACTGCATAGTTGTAATCGATCGTCACTTTATGAATCGAGGGGGGAGCAAATGTTGCTTTTGTATATTGCAACTGGGCAATATTAAGCGTTCCTTCCCCGATCTTGACAGCTTCATCCTTGTATTCATATTTAGCGTCCTCACCATAACTTCCACCGGTCATACGAACACGAATCCAATAATTTTCTTCGCCGTTGATCTGAGATGGTTTAATGCCGGGGCAACTGAAATTAACCGTTCCGCTGGAGGTTAGGGTTGTGGCATGAGGGTTACTATCCGTGAAGGCTGCAGCATCTAGAGAAGCTGCTTTTGGTGCATCGTGCAGATTCTCGATGTCGATCCATTCCTTGCCATTCCAGTACTCCCAGCTCAACTTGACGTAGCTTGTATCCGGCAGCGGACAAATTTCTGGATTAGATAGCTCAATTGTGATGGAAATCTCTGCATTCGCCTTGGAGAATGCTTCATTGCAGGCAAGGTAAAACGTGTCATTTACTTTTGGCTTATCGCCAAAGGGGTAAAAATCCTTGCTCATATCCAGTGGATTCCCATTGCTTACAGCCAAATCCGGATATAGTGCTGCCGTGTTGGCTATGCTCAGCTCCATCCTAATGTCTTCGATATCTGGCATAAAGTCGTCTGCGGTTATCGAAGTTTTAAGCACGGCAAAAATCCATTTGTTGGTCCAGTCCCTCAAGACCTCTTGATCATAGCCAGCTATCACCTTGGTATGAACTTCAGACAAATGATCAAATTGATAAGAGGCTCTCCAGCACGAATCCATCGTTTCCCAGCTCTTGCGTGGATTCAGTGGTCTGGCGTTCCCCGCTTCATCAAAATAAAACCAGTCCATTTCAACAATTTTGCTTGCTGATTCCATTCCCTCAGTCGTCCATTCAGAAGGATCAGGAGCTTGCTCCGGCTTATTATAGTGTATCGTTAAACGATTGCAGGCCTCTTGAAAGGTCAGCATCTGGGAGTGTCCCAAGTAAAGTCGGTGGACCACTGTAGAATCACCACGGAATAATTCAGCTTTATTCCCTGTAGCCTCTTCTGCGAAGATGAAATCCTGATTACTCCAGCGGTCTTCCCTAGGATCAAGACTTACCGCCCTGATCAGTTGGGGCTGAATGACTGTTACATCCTTTTCGGTTTCAAAAATAACCTCTTCCTGATTTTCCGGCTGGGCGGATACTTTCGTGCCTGCTGGAATCGTGCTAATCCTGTCCCCCTCTTCCTTCGGTTTAAACAGCAAAGGGGCTTTAGCAGCTCTTGGAGGCGTTGGGCTGATTCCGATCAAATTCAAAAAGCTAATGAAATTTTTCTCTGGTGCCTTATTCAAACGCTCGATGACTTTTCCCATCATATTGGAAAAAATCTGGACTAGGGCCTCTGCTTTCTTATCAGCCTCGAGCTCCGTCAGATCCGTCCATTCCCGGCTACAGAACGTATAGATTAACCGTCTGAGCTCCGGTGTCAGCTGCTCTTGATTCCGCTGGTCAATTTTAGGCACAATGTTCGGCATCATTTCCCCACACTTTCAAGAAAGAATGGATACACCAGGTTGTATTTGCTATTGCTGGCTTTCAGTGAATAATCGATTGAAACTTCAAGTACCGGTTGGTCCGAGCGTGGTGTTACCGTTATGTCCAATACTTCGATCCGCGGCTCCCAGTTCATTAGTGCATCTTCAATAAAGCTTCTAATCAAAGTCGCTGTGCTCATATTGTTAGGGGCAAAGACTAACTCATTAAGCCGACAACCGAAATCGGGTCTCATGATTCGTTCACCCCGAGCGGTTGACAGAATGAGTATAATCGACTCCTTAATGGAGTCTTCTCCTGCAGAAGCATCTATCGTGCCTCTATGAGCAGAGAAAGGGAATTTCCAGCCTCGCCCTAAAAAATCGATTACTTCCATAG
>JAIMBU010000360.1 GCA_023511325.1 Gorillibacterium sp. | reverse complement strand
CGATAATGCTGCGATCACCACCATTACAGCAAAAATAAATCAAGCACAAACGATCGCACCTGTAGAAACGCAAACGAATGGATTGGAGCCAACTTCATCTGGATCGACTGAACAGACTCAATCTGAGGTAATTGCTCCATTAGCTGAGGCAAGTCAATCACCTGCCGTAAACTCCAAAGAAACAGTTCAACCCAAAACGAACGTCGCAACAACTGAGGCAAAAGCAACTGCAGCACCAAAAATTGCTGCACAGTTGAAAGCAACTATAGCTCCAACCCCTAAACCGATACCAGCGAAAGCCAGTCCTCCAGTAAAAAAGACCGCTCCAACAACCACTATTCAACCTAAATCAACGGTTACTCCCTCGTCAGAAAGTATTCAGGCGTCGGCAACGCCAGTAGAAAGCATTCGAACACCAGCTCCCACAGAGGAAATCTGCCCCTAATCGACAAGCACAAGAAGCTCTTTAGAAGTAAATATTGAACGAATCATAAAATTCGCAAAAGCCGAGGTGCCAATAATGAAAAACCAATTCATTCCGAAGAAAATCTTAACTCTGTTGCTGGCAGTTGCTTTGCTGGTTTCGCCGATCATTGCCGGCAAAGTTAACGCCGCAGAAGCTCCATCCGCCAATACGGTTAGCACTTATAATTATTTTGACAACGTTTATCCTGACTTAAATGATCAAAATCACGTGTTTAAAACAGCCACATACGAAGATATCATTCATCTATTCGAGAGCGAAGGCACCTACGCAGTTCTAATCGGCGGCGCATGGAGCGATAATACGCAAACCAGTATAAGTTATATTAATGAAGTCGCTAAGCAGTTGGGCGTATCCACCATCTATAATTTTGACACCAAGCTGGATGGTGATACGCTGCAAATCGCCGATACCAATAACCAGTTTGCCTTCAAGTACGTAGATTTGGTCAATAAATATCTGACCAATCTCTCCCTCTACGATAAGAATGATTCGAGCCATAACGTAAGCTATATCAACGAGAAGGGCGAGAAAGTTATTGCGAATAAACTCGAGGCTCCGTTCCTATTCGTGTATAACAAGGACAACAAGGATGCACAAGGCAACCTGGCTCCTATCGTCTCCTACCTGGACAAGAGCAATTCCAAAAATGACTTTTTGACAAATGGCGCAGTTGATCCCGCTAAGGTGAAGGCTTACAAGGCATTATTAAGCCCTGTATTCAGCGCTGTGACTAAGTACGACACTATAGATGAGTCTGCTTTTATCAAAGCGGCATTCAATAAAAATTATGGAGCTGAAAATCCAGGTAAACCCACGATTTTCACTGAGACTGACGGCCCTCTCGTATATGAGCATGTAACCTATCACCAGTTGAAGCAGATTTTAGCCAGCGAAGGCAACTACCCCATCCTGTTCGGCGGTTCCTGGTGCCCCAATACCCAAGCGGTAATTAAATACATTAACGCTTATGCCAAAACGAATAAAATCAGCAAAATTTATTTCTTTGATACCAAGCTCGACTCGGGTGTGACCGTTGCCGAGCCGAAAAATAATCCTAGCAACAATCCCCATGCCACAGAAACCCTTCAGATCAGAGACAGCAAGAACTTGTACGCCAAATTGTATGTTGATCTGGTTAACACGTATCTGACTAATATCAAAACTCAAAATAATACAGCTGAGAAGCCTACTGTCATAAGTTACACGGACTCACTTGGCAAAACGGTTAACGGAGACAGACTTCAGGTTCCCTATTTCTTTACCTATAACAAAGATAACAAAGATGCAGATGGGAATCGTGCGCCTATTCTCGGGCACATTGAATTGATGTACTCTTGGACAAATATCCAGCCTGATTATGCAGAAGTTAAACTACCTGATTATCCAGTTGGTGCAAGATATAATAATATTACCAAAGCCCTGAGCGAAATCTTTACACGGCTAGAAGCCGTTCCAACAGGGTTGCACGGATTAGCACCAACTTCAGCAAAGGGCAATGATGGACAAATCACAGGCACAGCTAACAAATCATTAGAATATAAGCTTATCGGGAATACAGAATATACCCCTGTAACTGGCGAAGCCATTACTGGACTAACACCAGGTACTTATAAAGTAAGGTACGCTGCTATAGCGGGATACCAAGGTCCGACTACAGCGGAAGGCGCAACTAAAATTACTTATAATGCAGGTGCCTCCATTGATATAGTCGTTCCGGTATATGGAGAACAGATAAAGCCTGTAACCTTCTCTGATGTTTTAGATACGGCTTGGTATAGTAAAGCGATTAGCTTTCTGGTGACTAAAAAAATCACATCCGGCACCGATGCAACTCACTTCAGTCCGAATGCCACAGTTACCAGAGGTCAGTTCATCGTCCTACTGTTTAAGGCCTACGGCATAGCACCAGAGAGCAATGGCGCTGATAATTTTACTGACGCAGGTCATACTTATTACACCAATTACCTAGCCGCTGCTAAGCATTTAGGGGTAGCAGCGGGCGTTGGCGCTAATCAGTTCAAACCGGACAGTCCAATCACGCGGCAGGAGCTATTGACGCTACTGCACCACTCCCTTGAAGTGCTCGGTAAACTGCCTACCGATAAAACAAACGCAACAGTATCCAGCTTTAGTGATGCGGGACAGATTCCAGCCTATGCACAAGGTGCATTCAAGACGCTCGTGGAAAGTGGTATCGTAACAGGCAATAACGGAAAGCTTAGTCCACAAGGGGTCTCTACAAGAGCTCAAACGGCTCAGCTTATCTATAACCTGCTTTCAAAATAAAAAATTGGACTCTGAATTTCGGAATGGTATGGATCAAAATTACTTCTAAATAATTAGCTGAGTATTATTTCAGATTTGGTTCATACTACTGTTATTGGAGGTGATAAGAATGGGTGCAGGACAAAGTAGAAGCAGCAACACACTTGTAGTTCAACAAGCCAGCAAAGCCTTGGACCAACTAAAATATGAAGTTGCACAAGAGCTAGGCATTCAAGTCCCGCAAGACGGCTACTATGGATACATGGCTACGCGCGATACTGGTGCAATCGGGGGACACATTACTCGGCGCTTGGTGGAAATCGCTGAGCAGCAACTAGCTGGTTCGTCTAAATAATTCAGCCTCTCGTCAAATAAGTCATATCTCTGTATGACGCCAAAAAGTATGAAGAATAAGACCCTCTCGGTGTAAAATCCGGAGGGTCTCATTCTTCGTTCATCAAGCAAACATCTGAAATTGCTCTTAGCGTAAAAGGACGTTAGCTAAATTATAATTTGATTCGAATTGCACACTAGCACTAAATGTGCTTTTCCTTACGGCAAATTCATAGAAAATTTCTCCATGCGTCCAATTAACCTTGTATCGCAGCGAATCGATAGCCATCTTACAAAATGCCTTCAAATGATCTTCCGTCAAGCCAGCTTCTAAGCCTGCCTCCAATTGCATACAGCCATTTCTACTTTCGAGCGGGTTGTGCTTAATGCCGAACTTGCCAATTACGTTGTTGCGAATTTGGACAAAAACGGTGCCTGATGGCAAATGTCGCAATTCATCCTTAATCTCCCTAAAAACATAATCCATTTGCTTCGGAAGCGGAAGCTGATCAGTCACGAATGTCCCTCCTTCCATCATTAAAATGACATTTATGCCTTAACATAGGTCGTAAGGCTTATTATAGTTCTTATTTCGCCCCTATACAACAATAGTTTACATATATGTACATATATACAAGACATATTTCTACAAAAACTTCATATAAGTCAAGATGTATCATTATACATAGCTTATAGTGTCACCTTGCGTAATAGTCATAGACCATATTCTTCATTACATGGTATAATAAGCCCATATAAAATTACATTTTTTGTCGGGGGGATGCCTTAATGTCATTTATTGAAAAACTGTCGTTTAAAAACAAGCTCTTTGTCGGTTCCTATGCCCTGATGCTGATCAACACCATTTTTTTCTTTATCTTCAGCAATCTTAATTTCGGCTTCAATTTACTAATTACCATCATTTTGTGGGCTGTCGTTTTTCCTTTTATTTTGTTTATTGAGAGAGCGCTTACAGCGCCAATTACCGATATCTCGCGCATCGCTATGACCGTATCGAAAGGTGACTTCACCCAGAAATTAAACGTACAATCCAATGATGCCATTGGAGAGCTTAGTACTTCCTTTAACAAAATGACGGACAGGTTGAAGGATATCCTTCAGGAAACGGTCACCATTACCAAGCAGGTAGCCGAATCAAGCCATAAGAATTATCTTCAAAGTAAAAGCATGACCGATGTGCTCCGTCAAGTTACCCTCTCAGCTGGCGAGCTTGCTTCGGGAGCTGGTGAGATCTCTGAAGGAGTCGCCCAAGCTTCGACAGCAGTAGACGATATTGAGCTTTCAATTAAGACTTATGCTAGTTCTTCCAATGAAATGAGTGAGAAGTCAGGTCGGCTGGTTAACCTCTCGGCAAAAGGAAAGAAAGCCATGGAGAGCCAAGGAAATGGAATGAAGCGTAATGTCGAGGCCACCTCAGCCGTATCCTCTGCAATCGACGAGCTTGCCCGGCAAGCCGCTGGCATCACGCGGATCACCCATACCATCTCAGACATTGCCGAACAGACTAACCT
>JAIMBU010000359.1 GCA_023511325.1 Gorillibacterium sp. | reverse complement strand
GACAATCGGCTCCTGATTAGCTTGCTTATAAAGATAGCTATTATAGTTTTCCAGCGTCTGGTCGATTTGATCACCATACAGAGTCAACAACCCCGAATTGTAGTTCGCTACCTGCTCCCGAACAACTTGGCTAGAATAATAGTTGGTATAGATCAGAAAACAAACAAGCGGAATGGTTATCATGCTGAATCCAAGGATCAGTTTCATCCGTAAGGTCAAGTTGTTGTCGGCTCCCCTCGCTGTTCTGGCGTCGCTCCAAAATTCTATTATAAGCAAATGGGCGAAAGCGCGAACCTATGAAAGGTTCACGCTTTCCAAACGAATCTGAAAACTTCGTTTATTTATTTTTTACCCATTCATCTAATTGTTTTTGCTTTTCGGCAATAATTTTATCGAGTCCGGCGGCCTTTAGCTTTTCTAGATACTGGGGTAAATATTTATCCGGATCAACCGTACCCGTGTAGAGGGCTGTTGAGAACTCGCTCTTGATGTTCTCGCAGGCTGCCACTTCATTCTTCACATTGGTTGGATCCCAGACAAAGCCAAGCGCGGGCGATTTGATCGAGCGATCGTTGAATTCCTTGAACTTCTCCCATTTATCTGGGTCCTCATTGCTCCACAAGTAGGTATTCATCTGATTGCCGAACATCCAGGCTGTGCCGGGATTATATCCGCTTTGCTGAGCATCTACACCTGCGGGAAAGTCAAGCATATTGTCGGCATTCTTCACATAATGCTTGCCTTCAATGCCGAAGTCAAGCAAGTTGATCAAATACTTATCGGTATATAACAGGTTGAGGAACATCATCGCTCGCTCCGGGTCATCGGAGGTTCTGGAAATGGCTAGCATGGCTCCTGTTGCTTCACCGGTCGTCGTTTTCGGTTGGGTAAACTCCTTTTGCACAAAATCCATGTTCAGAGACAAGCTCATTTCCGCATCCTTGCCTGGCTTCAGTGACTGCGCAAAGGCAAATCCCTTACCCGCTTTCACCAGATTATACATTTGATCCTCTTTGAGGCTGGCCGCATCCTTATTGATATAACCAGCCAGGTTCCATTCCCGCAACAGGGCCATGGTGTCTTTAGAGATCTGTGTCTCCAGCATATTGACGACTTTCATGTTATCTGGATCAAGGACGCCCCATTCGTCGCTGAGCAGGTCATGGCTAGAGCTTGCGATCATGGCACCAAAGTTAAGCATCGATCCGAGGAGCGGCGTTACTCCAGGATTGTCCTCCTTTATGGTCTTAAACAGTGGAGTGAGGTCCGCCACGGTTTTAATCGCATCTAGATCGATATTGTACTTCTCGATCATATCCTTGCGGAACAGCAATCCACCAGAACCGGCGAATTCCTTCAGGGTAGGTAGCCCGTAGCTGTGACCGTTGATCTGGCTTCCCGCGAGCCAATCCGGTCCAAGCGTATCTTTTATGCCTTGGCCATACTGATTCAGCAGGTCGTCCACCTGAATATATTGGCCTTTGATTACATTTGAATTATAGTTCAGATAGGATGCCGTAAAAACAAGGTCAAACTTCTCGTTGGAGGTAAACATAAGATTTGTTTTATCGTTCCATGCGCCCCAATCAATCGGCTTCAGCTCAATCGTTGCATTGATCTTTTCGGTCAGGTATTTATTTATTTCATCCTGAACCAACTTCAGATCCTTTGGGGTAGTGGCCGGGTAGACCATGGTTAGTTTGTAGGGCTCAAGAGCCTGCTTTCCCGATGTGGTGGATGGGGATGTTGCAGAGGAAGCTGCCGGGCTGGCTTCGCTACCCGCTTTGTCCGCGCTACCACAGCCGGTTAAGGCAAGGGACAGGAGCATGACCGAGCTAAGAATGATGCCGAGTTGTTTCTTCATTTAATTGGACCCTCCAAAGTTGATTTTTTATTGCAGTTTCATTTGCTATAGCGGTCTTTACAAAATACTCGCTATTAAGAAACCCTTTTGTGTGCTTAAATTTACTTTTCGGGCAATCACCCCTTTCAGCTATTAAAAACGGCTAACCCTCGTCAACCCTTCACGGCGCCTATCGTCAGCCCATGCACGAGATACCGTTGAAAGAAGGGATAAGCGAGCACAATCGGACCAACACCGATGATCGCCATCGCCATTCTCACCGTCTCCAGCGGCATGGTAGCTAATAGTGAGGAGGCGTTGGCGTTATTCGAATGTGAGGATAGGAATTGCACGTCCATAAGTGTTTTTTGCATCACATATTGCAAGCTATACCATTTCGTATCCGAGATGAAAATCAAGGAATTGAACCAGTCATTCCAGTAAGTCAGGGTGTTGAACAAGCCAATGGTTGCCAGAACAGGAAGCGAAAGCGGCATGACAATTTTCCACCAGATGCGAAATTCTCCGGCGCCGTCGATGGTAGCCGATTCGATCAGGGAAGGCGGAATCGTGGTCTGAAAGAACGTACGCATAATGAGTACGCTAAAACCGCTCATCAGCATGTTAGGTAGGAGCAGAGCAAGCATGCTGTCCTTGACGTTTAGAATATTGGTGTAAACCAAGTACCAGGGAACAAGTCCACCACTGAATAGGATGGTGAAGAAAACATAGAAGGCAAAGCCGTTTCTCAGTGGAAAGTCGCGGCGGGAAATCGGGTAGGCATATAAAGCGGTAATCAGCAGGCCGAGCACCGATCCGATGACCGTGACCGAAATGGTAACGCCATAGGCATGAAGGATAGACACGCGATCCTGCCACAAATAAGAATAGGCCAGAGTGCTAAAGGCTTTGGGAATAAACGAATACCCGTCGATAAAGATGGAGCTCTCATCGGCAAATGATACGGAGAGCACGAGGATTACCGGCATGATTATCGCAATACTGGCCGCGATGAACAGGATATTTAACAGCAATTGAAAACCGAAAGGCTTACGCTTTTTGAATACGACTCCGGGGCTCCTGACTGGAGCTATACTTGCGTTATGCATGAAGTTCCTCTCCCATCAAAACAAAGCATTTTCCTTGCTGATTTTGCGAACCAGGAAATTAACAGTAAAGATCAGGACGAAACCGACGGTGGATTGAAACAGTCCAGCAGCAGAGGACATCCCGATATCGCCCAGTTGCATGAGGGCCCGATAGACATAGGTGTCGATGACGTTCGTTGTCTGGAGAATGGAGCCAGAATTCATTGTCACCTGGTAGAACAGGCCAAAATCGGAATAAAAAATCCGACCAATCTGCATGAGCGTCATCACGACAATAACCGGGGTAATCAGCGGGATGGTAATTTTTCGAAACTGCTGCCATTTGTTTGCTCCGTCAATTACGGCCGCTTCATAATACTCCTTGTCAAGACCGAGAATGGCAGCCAGATAGATGATGCTTAAATAACCAACGTTCTTCCAGGTATTGACCAATGGTAGAATATAAGGCCAGACTTTCGGCTCGTTGTACCAGTTCATCTGTTCCAAGCCCAACCAGGGCAGAATACGTTGATTCAAATATCCGTAATCCGCACTTAAGAAGGCAAAAACCAGATAGCTGACGATTACGGTTGAGAACAAATACGGCAATAAAATAATGGCTTGATAAAGGCGTGCCGCCAACTTGCTTTTGAGTTCATTCAGCAATGCAGCAAGTGTGACTGCACCGACAAGATTTATGACGATAAAGGAAAAGTTATATAGCAGCGTGTTTCTCGTAATGATGAAAGCATCCTTGGTCTGGAAGAGGAATTCAAAATTCTTGAATCCTACCCAATCGCTGCCCCATATGCCCTTTGCATAGTTGATATTCTTAAAAGCAATGATTACCCCAAACATGGGCATGTAATTGTTCACCAGTAAGTAGATAAATCCCGGCAGCAGCATAAGCAGCAGCACTTTGTATTTCCGAAAGAACTTTCGGATAGACGAATACGACATCGTGGTCAATCACACCCTCTTCTTCTTTGTTATGTCCTAATGATAGTATTTTAAAAGAAGCACCACACACCACATGCATGACCTAAATTTGTACTTTGGTGACATTCTGCCATCAGTTGCAGTTGTAGGGTAAAGAAAGGTAAATTGAGTTGGTGGGAGCACCCATGCTGAGCCCACCTAGAACCCAGCTAATGGTGTGTCAAGTCAAGCTTTAGGGTACTCTTAAATTTTGCTATACTGAGAAAAGCATAACAAATAAACCTCCATAATTATGGAGGCTTATGGATATTCATAATTTAAAGAGTGCAGGGTTTCCCTATTTGGGGGTAGTGTCCTATCCAAGGCTCGTCGGTTCGATCCCGATAGTCTTCACCAATTACTTAGACACAGACGGCAGAGATGCCGTTTTTTTGTGCTGTAAAAAAGTTATTTGAGAATTCTTCCATGAAATGATGATAGGAATGAACTCCAATAGTGTTTGGGATTGCTTGCGTCCACACCGTCGATATAACGTTGGAATATTACTATATTGAGCTATTGATTTTAGGATCGGCTAGTATCGAAGTTTTTAAGAATTCAAAAAAAGGGAGGAATGAGAATGAAGGGCGCCTGGATGCTGTTAATGCCTCTACTGTTGTAATTCAAGGTATAAATGGAATCTCTTAAACGTAAATATTCATATTTAAATTCTACCTAAAGGAGAATCGAAGCAATGAGCTTTTTATCTACGGGACCGATAGAAAATAA
>JAIMBU010000358.1 GCA_023511325.1 Gorillibacterium sp. | reverse complement strand
ACAATATAGCCCCACTCACACTCGTGTTTTTCGATGTAGCAGGAGAAGGGATGACCGATCGGAATTATATGGACATCTACGCATCTCATATTAAAAATTCCGCCGGTATCTTGTTTATGCTCGATCCCTTACAGATCAAGACCATCCGGGAGCGGCTGATCATGAACCTTGGTGAAGACAGCGGGGACTTGGCAACTCGTCATGCTGAACCGCGGGATGTGATTATCACGATGTTCGAGAACTTCATCGGCCATCAGAATAAGTCGAAAACCAACATTCCCACAGCAATCGTTCTTACCAAGAGTGATATGTTGAAGCATCTCAAGGAGGATGACGGGGATTACATCAACACAAACAGCAATGTTTTCCGCAATGTTGTTCATTCGCAGTATTTGAACCTGAGTGAATTCGAGAATATCAACGGCGAGATCCGCCGCTTTATTGAGAAGGTAGACCGTCCCTTTAAGGATGCGGTTGATGTATATTTTAACAACACGGCCTATTTCGCGGTATCGGCTTTAGGCAGCAATCCAGTTAATAAACGTGTAGAAGGTGTTGTAACCCCGATTCGAGTGGACGAGCCCTTCGTATGGCTGCTCCATCAACTGGATTATATCGAGGGGAGAGAAGCCTGATGGCAGCCTCCGGTGGCAAAATTCAGCAGCAATATTACACACGCGCTCGCAAGGGTCTTTTTCAAGCAGGAGAAGGATTTGATACTGTAGCCAAATCGCCAGGGCTTGATAATAATTTCATCAAAAAAATATTGCACCCCTACTGTCTCTATATTGCACCGCAGGAGCTGGCTAGACGTGGAGAGCGGGATATCAGTCTGTATCCGGCGGCGCTTACGGTTTTTCCAGTAGAAACCGGGGAACTTGTTATTGGTCGGAGTATATTTGCCGGATCCGATTTTAGCGGGCAACGTGATGTTATTTTTGCCCATAATTATGTTGTGCCCGCTGACCTTCGAGCAACGTTCTTACGTAAACCAGGTGCCCTCTTCAGAGTAACGGGTTTCGCCAGTGCCTATGATGAGGAAGCAGGCACGTCCTTACTGGAGCTAGATGAGCTCGACTACGCAAACGGGCTCGATCCTCAGAGACCGGATGCGCTGCTTGAGAAGCTGGGAGTTAGCGAACAACTGTTTAAAGGCTTACTCTATGCGATATTCAGCGCCGTTTCCTCCAAGAAGAAAGTTTATATTATTCTCGATGTGGATGTATCCGAAAGCTCGAATCGGGCAGCCGAGCTCCTGGACATCCTCTATCGCTGCCTCCCTTATGAGGTGAGGTGCCACTTCGGATTCACAACCTATAATAATGAGCCGCAAGGACGAAAGAATATCGATGTGATGTTTGTTGAAAAGGGCAGCATCCGGACGGATACGCGGAGTATTGGCAAGGACTTTCTGTTTGACTTTGTAAGCGGGCGCTTTCCAGTGGAGGATTACCAGGGAGCAACGGACTATTTAGATTTTGCTTGGCGGAATCGAAACCATCAGGTGGAATGGGAAGCTTACTATGATTTTGCCGACGAAGCATTAGACGGACTATCTGCACAGGATCGACTTTCACTGTCGGTCTATAGTCAGGCTGTAGTGTTGTACATGACAGCTAAGGGCAATCAAGTTGCTTATGAAGCGGATAAAGCCAGTACTGTGGAGGCTCTTCTTCGTTTCCTGCGTTTGGGAGGACTAGAGAGAAAGCCGCGTTTAAATGAACTATTACTTGGTTTGATTCACGAAGAAGCTGGAGTTTCTAGTACGAAGACCCAGGAGCGGTTAACCACTTCTTCCGTAAAACTGCCAGTTCGTGCTTTCGCTGGATTTATTGAATACTATGGCATAGCTCCTGATTCAGTAAAGCCGGAATTAATTACGGTTTTAGCCGACTTGCTGGATCGTTCGGTTGTTACGCAAAAAGGTGGAACCACCTATCTAGCTGAAGCGAGCCTTGCTCTGAAGAAGCAGCCAGACTTGCAACGACTCATCTATGAGCGGATCGGTCGTGAGCTACGTTATGCGGAGTTAAGCGAGGTCGTTCTCACTGAGCGAATGAGCAAAGTGAAGACAATCAAGGAGCTTCAAGAGGAGATTGGCTTTTGGATCAGCCATTCTCCAGATTCGCTCAGCCTGCCTTTTTTCATTGGGATTTTTCAAGAGAAGCTCAAACGAGCACTGCACAAATCTGGTGATCAGGCAGTTGCCGGAGGTCATCTTTATCGCTTTTGCGCTCAAATTGGTAAAACACAGGCGAACCAATCGGGTCTTCGCTCCGGTTCCGGTCTTGGGTCATTCTGCCAAGCGCTGGAGTTAGAAACGGCAAGTTGCGTGCTAGATACCCTATCCATTTCCAGTAGCACATGGTCAGAGCTCCGGGATGCTGGTTATCTGATGACGGACGATCAGTTGCTTCATAGCACGAGGCTTAGTGAAGAGCAGGCGAGAAAGCTACGTGTTCTTCGCGTTGCTTATGAGGCAATGATCAGCGCGAATGCACCAGAGAGTGAGGGTTCACCAGAGCGATATAACCAGAGTTCATCCGAACGTCAAACCCAGCATTCACCAGAGCGATATAATGATAGCTCTTCTGAACAGCGAACTCAAAGTTCATCCGAGCGTCATCCTCAGAGTTCACTTGATCGTACGCTACATAAAAGGTCCGACAGTCTGGATCGTGACACTTATGACCTCGGTGGGAGCGACCGTGCGATTGATGCGGTAGTTGCCACTAAGAGACCTTCAAAGGCTTTTGATTTTCGTGATTTGACAACCCGGGAGATTGCTGAAATCCAACAGTTGGTCAAAAGGCTTTTGGAGGGCCAAGTGAAGCCGGACCATTACAATGCCGTTGTTTTTGCTTTCACCGATTGGAACACCAGCACAGGGGGCTTGGATCGCCCGATGTTTAATTACGACATGCTGGTATTTGTTAAAGCACAGACAGAGGGGACGGAAGAGGTCTATGACTTTATCCTCTGGACGTCACTACAGCCTTCTTTTATAGACACCAGCGGACGAAGAATACGCAAGGTTTATCGCAATGCATTGCGTAAATATTTTGCCGATGCCGATCGAAAGGCATTAAAGAACCGCAAAATCTTCGCTAAGCTTACGAAGGATAACGTCAGTAAAGATTTCGCTAACTTCATCCGCGAGGTTCGCAAGGAACGGATGAACCCGCTCGTACGGTTAGTCAGTCACAATCGGAAGTTTACGCTATTGCTTGCTTTGGTAGTTGTGGTAACAGCTATTTTGGTCATTAGCCTTGGTGGTAGCTCGGATAAGGATAAGCTGGAGCCAATCAGCCCGAGTATGTCTCCAACAGTGAGTCTTTCACCACCAGCAGGCAGTCCTGTACCAAGCGCATCTGATGGCTTGAATAGTACATCGCCTGTCGGCACTGACAGCGCCGGAGCAGGCTCTACTGCTTCTACTGGTGTAACGGTAAGTCCAAGCCCAGAAAGCTCTGGTGGAGCCACCGCTACTCCTGCGGGAGAGTAGCATTTTTGCGAGTAGCATGTGGTTTTCTGCAAAGAGGTAAAATTGATTCATTAGAAAAACCATTGAACCTTAAATTCTTAAGGCTTCAATGGTTTTTTGTGAGTTTACACCTAGGCACAGTGCGTATTTTTGAAGAAAACAACCGATGAAACGGAAGGCCATGCTTAATTCCCCTACTCAAAGACATGAAAAAAGAGATAGACTTGATTTATGTCCAACAAGCGGTCATTTTATATTGTCTGAACAACTAGCGAGAGACGATAGTGTAACAAACAAAAACCAGTCCAACACTATATTTTGTGTTGGACTGGTTTTTGTTTGTTGGGATCAATGGGTTAGAAGCTTTTTTCTTAAATGGCAGTCGATAATATATTTACTCCGTTTCGTAAGGGTTGAGGATCGCCAGCACCACGTGATCCTCAAACTTGCCGTTAATTTTTACATTCTTGCGAGCAATTCCTTCTCGCTGAAAGCCGGCCTTTTCCAGTACACGGATAGAACCGAGGTTATGCGGCATCGCTTCTGCTGTAATTCGATGGAGTTTTAACTCGCGAAAGGCGTGGTCTATAAGCAACTGAACTGCTTCTGTCATGTATCCGTGCCCGTGATAATTCTGATCCATGTTATAGCCAATCATGCAGGTTTGCATCATGTGCATATCCATATGAGATAATCCGACGCTCCCGACCAGCTCCTGTGTTTCATTCAGAAAAATACCGCAAGAACAGCCTATTTCAGCCTCTGCATCTGCCCGGTTCTTCCTAATTCTTTCTATTTGGCCTGCCTCTGTATAATAGTCAGCATCCCGTCTAGGAGAATACTTCGCAAAAAGCTCCTTGTTTTGCAACTGAAATTTCATAACCGCAGGTAAATCTGTTTCCTCCAGAAACCGGAGGGTGACACGTGCTCCGCTTATTTTCATCAACCTTACCCCCATTTTTCATATAAAGTCATTTTAGCTCTTATGTTCTTCCTTGGATAGCCTTTCAGAATATTAGAAAGTTTTCTGCTTTTTTTTCTTATATTTCATCTTACTTATTTGTTTTTTTTTTTTCTCAGTTTTGATAATTGTTGTTTATCTTTAATATATGTTTTATTTTTATTTTTTTGATATTTATATGTTTGAATTGTGTATG
>JAIMBU010000357.1 GCA_023511325.1 Gorillibacterium sp. | reverse complement strand
TGGCAGAATCCATGATTTTTTTATCGTTAACCACCCGAGAAAACCATTTAACTGCGTCTTGGTAGCGACCGAGTCGACGATTCAGTTCTCCTATAAGGTACATCAACCGCGCACCATTCACTGCTGCTCCCTCAAGCTCATAAACCTTCACATAAGAAGAGAGGGCATTATCTAAGAAGCGGATTTCCTGTACCGTATCCCCTTTTTCCCGAAAAAGCCAAGCAATATGATGCAGGAGTCCAGCGAGGATACGTTCTTTTTCATTCTTAATCTGAGCACATACCAGTGCCAGCTTATAGGTTGTCATGGCGTCTTCCCAGGTACGTTCTCCACCGTAATCACGGTTGTTCCAATTCTTAACGATTGTCATCTCAAAACGAGTGCGAACTGCAGGCGTCAATACACCTGTGAAATTCTCGGTCTTGGCATAGCCGCAATGAGGGCATATGGAAACCACATAATAATCCGGATTAACATATTTGTAACGAACAAAGAAGTCAGTGTCGGTAAAAGTAGCCTTCTTCAAACTGGAACGCACTCGGGATGTTTCGAAATCTTTCTCACAATAACCGCACTTTTCTTTCACACTATACAAAGGCTCTAACAAGACAAGACTCCCTCTCACTTGATGTTCAACTCAACTGGGTATGACAGGTACAAGATATTCTTCATTGTACCATAGTGGAGGGCAAGCATTAAATGATCTTAAAGAGCGAATGCGCTGTTCTCCTCATTCATACATATAAAGGGATAGGAGGACAAACCAGATGAAACGAACCCTTCCCCATGCTCTTTATGTGATAGCAGCGGCATCAATTCTTGTCCTATTCTTGTTCCTCGCGTATCCTGCCGAAGGCTTATCTGCGGCAATCAAAGGAACCGCCATTTGGTGGGATGTGCTCTTCCCCGCCCTCTTTCCTTTTTTTCTCATTTCCGAGCTCATGCTTGGTTTTGGAACCGTGCATTTTTTTGGTACGCTACTCGACCCTCTCATGCGCCCCTTATTCCGCATACCCGGAATTGGCGGGTTTGTTATGGCTATGGGCTTTGCCTCAGGGTATCCCGTAGGTGCAAGGTTAACCTCGCGCCTATGGGAGCAAGGACTGATCAGCCGCGATGAAGGAGAAAGGCTGGTCGCCTTTACCACCTCCTCCGATCCGATCTTCCTCATTGGCGCAGTTTCTGTCGGTTTCTTCGGTGATATGAAGGTCGCCGTATTGCTAGCAATCGCTCATTATGGCTCAGCTATGTTGCTTGGCCTACTCATGAGGTATCATGGCTCCAAGCCGACTCCACAGCATCATTCATTGCCGTCACAGTTGCGGCCCTACAATAGTAAAAAAAAGAGTATGCTTGCTCGTTCGTTTGAAGCGATGCACCAAGCACGGATTCTCGATAAGCGTCCGCTTGGTATTCTGCTCAAGCAGTCGATCAATTCCTCCATTCAGTTGGTTCTGGTGGTTGGCGGGCTCGTCGTGTTATTCTCCGTATTCCTTGAAGGGCTCAAGCAGAGTGGTTTACTGCTTCTGCTGATGGTGCCAGTTGAAGGCCTGCTGCACGCAACAGGCCTTCCCGCTACATTATCCGATGCACTTGTCGGCGGGCTGTTCGAGGTCACGCTAGGAGCTAAGGCAGCTGGACAGGCAGCTCAGGTAGCTCTTGAATTCAAAATGGCAGCCGCTGCCTTTATCCTGTCCTGGGGCGGCTTATCGGTTCACGCTCAGGTTGTCAGCTTGCTGCATAAGACGGATTTGCGCTATTATCCCTTCTTTCTAGCCCGGCTGCTCCATGGCTTCATGGCAGCGGCTCTTGTCTTTATTCTCTGGAAGCCGCTGGGACCTGTTCGCCTACAGGAAACCTTCGTCAGCCATCCTTCTGCTACTCCGCTCTCCGCCTCATGGCTAGAGCGGTACATCTCTTTTCCGGCTTCACTGTTCACTCTAATCATAATCATCGTTTCTTTGTGTGTAATTAACTTTTTGCATTGGATTTTGAAACAATTGTATAATAGATTGGACTAAACAAATTTGATGGCTCCTCTGACAAAGGACCACTCCGAGAAAGAGGTGCTCGCTGCTATGGCCCTGAAGGATCGTATACCGGATCGTTTCTCACAGCTAGCTGATTTAGCCTACAACCTGTGGTTCAGTTGGAATGACGGAGCAACCAAGCTATTCAAGCTCACTCATCCCGAGAAATGGGAAGAATTCGCTCATAATCCCGTTCGCTTGCTACGGGAATTGCAGCCAGAGGATTGGGAACGCCTTGCGCAAAGTAAGGAATTCGTAGATCTGTACGATCAAGTAACCGATCAATGGAATAAGTATATGAATGGTACAACTTGGTTTCAAGAGCAATATCCCGAGAAGAGCCAAGAGCGGATCGCTTATTTCTCAGCAGAGTTTGGCTTTCATGAATCCCTGCCCATCTATTCAGGAGGTCTAGGCGTTCTTGCTGGAGACCATCTGAAATCAGCCAGCGATCTTGGCCTGCCTCTCCTTGGCGTTGGTCTATTGTACCGCAAGGGCTATTTTCGGCAAAAATTGGACTCCGTCGGCAGTCAACAAGCTGAACGAGTCGAGCATAATTTCGCTGATCACCCCGTGCTTCCTGCAGAGGTTAATGGCCGGGAAGTCTTCATTGATGTTGAGGTTGGCAGTGAGCGCGTAAAGCTCAAGGTTTGGGTTGCCCGGATCGGCCGCATCTCCCTCTATCTCCTTGACTCCAATCTTGAAGATAATTCACCGGAGACAAAAGAACTGACCTCGCAGTTGTATGGTGGCGGACAGGATATGCGCATCGCTCAAGAGATCATTCTTGGTGTTGGTGGTGTCAAAGCCCTACGAGCACTCGGCGTGCTTCCTTCGGCTTATCACATCAATGAAGGCCACGCGGCCTTTCTCTCACTGGAAAGACTGCGGGAATACATTCATGCTGGAATCCCCTATGAGACAGCGCTTGAGCTCGTGCGCTCCAGCACAATCTTCACTACACATACACCAGTTCCTGCTGGTCATGACACCTTCCCTATGGATTTGTTCACAGCTAACCTAAGTCCGTTGCTCTCCCAAATGAGTTATGAGCGGGATCGCATTGTCGCACTAGGCTATGACCCCCTTAAAAATCAATTTAATATGACATTTCTTGCCCTGCATTGTTCTGCCCTGCGTGGAGGTGTCAGCAAGCTGCATGGAGAAGTATCCCGAATGATGTTTCAACGCTTCCACGGTTGCTTGGAGGCGGCTGATGTTCCAATCGGCCACATCACGAACGGAGTTCACGCGGAAAGCTGGATTGCCCCCGAGATTATCGCGCTCTATGATCGTTATTTGGGTGAAGACTGGACTGCAAGGCAAGTTGAGGCTACAACCTGGGAAGCACTGGAATCCATTCCGAGTGAAGAGTTATGGCAGATACACAAGAAGCTTAAAGCCAAGCTGATCAATCAGGCACGGAAAAACCTGGAGGAGCAACGCAGACGCGCTGGAGATAGTCCCGAGCGGATTGCCGAAGTCCATACCCTGCTGAATCCCGAGGCGTTAACCATTGGCTTTGCTCGTCGCTTCGCTACTTATAAACGAGCAAATTTACTGTTCCACGATTTGCCACGGCTCAGTCGACTCCTCAATCACCCTGGTCGTCCGGTACAGATCCTCTTCGCTGGGAAAGCTCATCCAGCCGATATTCCCGGTCAGGATTTGATTCGAGAGATTTACCGAGTGTCCCAAGTTGAGGAATTCAAGGGCAAGATCGTCATGCTGGAAAACTACGATATTAAACTTGCCCGCTATCTGGTGCAAGGCGTCGATGTTTGGCTGAACAATCCCTTGCGTCCCTTAGAGGCAAGTGGCACAAGTGGCGAGAAAGCTGCACTCAATGGCGTACTTAACTTTAGTGTTCTCGATGGATGGTGGGAAGAAGGCTACGATGGCACGAACGGCTGGTCCATTGAGTCCTCCCCTGATTCCGATTGGCAGACACAAGAAAATGAGAATGCCGAATCGCTCTACACCAAGCTGGAGCAGGAGATTGTCTCTTTATACTACAGACAAGATACTTACCCTGAGCCTTGGACGGCAATAATGAAACGTTCAATCAAGACCTTGTCCCCTGTATACAATACCCATCGCATGGTACAGAACTATACCGATCAATATTATTCGCCGACGATCAATCGTTTTCGCAGCTTCCAGGCTGACGGAAACCGTGCGGCTCATTCGCTAGCTGATTTCAAACAATTCATCCAAATGAATTGGAGCGAGGTGGGTTCAGCCATTTCAAGAGATGATCTAACACTACCTGCTGCCGCAGGCTATAAGCAAGTAAATGTGGACATTCATCTGGGTCCGCTTGAAGCGGACAATGTTGCTGCAGAAATCGTCTATTATGCCGACAACATAGACGGTATTTGGGAGTCTGTTCACGTACCTCTTACCCCAGACAGGATTATCGATAGTGGATTCTGTCGCTTTCATGCACAGATTCCCGCACATTTGATTCATCTCAAGCATTACTCGGTACGCGTGCGTCCCTTTCATCCCTTATTTAATCATCGCTCCGAGATGTCACAGACCTATACAAGTGTTCTTTAAGTATTATTCCAGCAGAAAAGCCATCCTTCGGGATGGCTTTTCTGCTTTACC
>JAIMBU010000356.1 GCA_023511325.1 Gorillibacterium sp. | reverse complement strand
GTAAAAGTCAGTGAGACACGTATAACCCTTTTTGTTCCCTCTGTCAACGAAATTGACAAGTAATTTCTTCATTTTGAGATGATGGAGTAGAACTGTTGAGATAAGCGGACATCTTTTTCACAGGGTGTCTGCTCTTTTATTTTGGAGTCTCAGGTTATATTCCCAATTTATCCGAATAAAATAGGCTCAATCTAAAAATCAGTGCTTGACTGGGGAAAGCGCGAGCGGAGAGGGTGTAGGGATTCTGGAGAAACGAAGGGTTTTAACAGCGACCCACGGAACCCTACACACTTGCAGCGGCTTTACTCTTTACCGTCAAGCACTGATGTTGGCTTTGAGCCATAAAATAAGGTGTAAATTTATTATCCATTGATGGATGAAGGAGGGACATATGCAAATTCATGTTGTCCAACCTGGACAATCTCTACATGGAATCGCCAGTGCCTATGGGATACCAATGAATAGAATAACCGAGGCCAATCAACTGTCTGCACCAAGCATGTTAGTGGTTGGGCAAACGTTGGTCATTCCGATAATCGGTATGTATTATTGGGTTGAGCCGGGGGACAGCTTGTATAGCATCGCCCGAAAGTTTGGTGTGAGTGTCAATACGATTGTCGAAAGCAATCAGTGGCCCCTAGGTCGGCCTTTGCAAATTGGGCTTGGTCTGCATATCCCGCCAAAACCGAAACGAAATGCGGAAATTAATGCCTACATAGAGCCTAGCGGAGAAGCAGTATCCCAAAGCTTAAAGAATGCTGCGGCAGAAGCTGCACCCAACCTCACTTATCTTGCTCCATTTAGCTTTCAAATTCAGCGGGACGGCTCTTTAGTAGCACCACCAATCGATAATCTTTCTCTGATCGCTGAGCAGAATCGGGTTACACTGGTGATGGTCGTAACCAATTTGGAAAAAGGTCAATTTAGCTCAGAGCTAGGGAGTATTATCTTAAATGACCAAGCCGTCCAAAATCGCCTATTGGAGAATATCATTAGCCAAGCGAAGCTGTTGAACTTTAAAGACATTCATTTTGATTTAGAATTTCTCAGGCCTGCGGATCGTGAGGTTTATAATGCATTCTTACGAAAAGCTGCCGACCGAATCCATCAAGAAGGATTCTTATTGTCAACCGCTCTGGCATCGAAAACAAGCGCATCCCAAACCGGTGCGTGGTATACCGCCCATGATTATAAGGTGCATGGTCAGGTTGCTGATTTTGTGATCATTATGACCTATGAATGGGGATATAGCGGAGGGCCTCCAATGGCGGTCTCACCAATTGGCCCTGTTCGCCAAGTGTTGGAGTACGCAATAAGCGAAATGCCAGCAACGAAAATCATGATGGGACAAAATTTATATGGCTATGATTGGACCTTACCTTTTGTAGCAGGGGGGCCATATGCCAAAGCACTTAGTCCACAAGCAGCGATTGATTTGGCAAGGAATCGGCATGTATCGATTCAGTATGATTATAAGGACCAAGCACCAAATTTTAATTATCTAGATGATTCAGGTAAGGCGCACAAAGTATGGTTTGAGGATGCGAGGTCCATCCAAGCCAAATTTAATCTACTTAAAGAGTTAGGGCTTCGAGGCATCAGCTACTGGAAGCTAGGACTTCCTTTCCCCCAGAATTGGTTGCTTATTCAAGATAACTTTAATGTGGTAAAAGGTTAATCACGCTAAAATGATCAAGACCAATAGAGATGGCTTCTGAGATTCATCAGGAGTCATCTTTTTTAAGGTGCATTGAGAACGAAATGCAAATCGTGATAGAATCCTTATTGCATGGTCATACCGATAATGAATTAATAATGCCACGGCATTGAACCGACCGAATCGAATGGATCGGCAGCTCTGGGTTGAGCATGTCGATGCGCTGTACGAAATCTGGAGTGAACTCCGGCGGGATTTCTCCCATGTTGAGCTGGAAACCTGTACTGGCGGGGGCGGACGTATTGATCTGGGCATTCTTCGTTATGCTGCGGAGTGCTGGCCTAGTGATAATACAGACCCGTTCGATCGGCTGCATATTCAAGAGGGCTTTACCCAGTTTTATGCCCCACAGGTCATGATGTGTTGGGTTACGGATACTCCGGACAACGCCAATAAAGCGAAGCGGAGCATTGCCTACAAATTCCACAGCGCCATGTCGGGCGGTCTGGGGATTGGCGCCAATATTAATCACCTGTCACCGGAGGAAGTCGGCCAGTACAAAGCGCATATTGAGCTTTATAAGGAAATCCGTCAGACCATTCAATTTGGCGATTTGTATCGGCTTTTACCACCCCGCTCGTCTAATCTGTCGGCGGTGGAGTACCTCAGTTCGTCGCAGGATGAGGTTGTGGTGCTAGCCTTTCTGCATACACAGCAGTATGGGGATCCTTGCCCAAGACTAAAGCTGCAGGGACTGGATGAGACGGCTCGATATGAAATTAGCAGTGACGGCAAACTCTACTATGGCAGTACACTGATGCATTATGGGTTGCCAATCGCACTCAAGGGTGACTACGATAGTGTTCTGTTGAGATTGCGAAGAATATAACAAATAACTACGGTAGTAAGAAAATAGATTGTGGAACAAACCCTGTACCGAATCGGTACGGGGCTTGTTGTATTCTGTATGTGAAAATGGATTGAACCTAATATTTTGACCTATTTCGCAACAATAGGGGGCTTTTTAGCGTATAAGCCATATATGAGGTTAGAAGAAGCTGGAAAGATGTCGAAATCAATCAGCCATACCTCTATTAACTTGCAGGAAGGAAGAATCCGATCCATGAACGAATTGTCTTATGAATCCAACCACGAGCTGGCTCGGACGAAGAAAGAGTCAAAGGTAAAGCGAGTACCACGGTGGGTGACCCTGTCGATCATTGTTTTGATCTGGCTTACTATCGGATACGGCGGCTACACCCTTGCCCGCAATTATATTGGTGATATCCAACAGCAGTTGGATCAGATGGCCAAGACGAATCAAACGGAAATGCTGAATCTGAATACGAAGCTGACCACCCTGCAGACCGCTTTAGATGAACAAAAGACGCAAGCGGGGACGCTGCAGCAGCAATTTACAGCTGTGGAGAGTCAGCTTACGGCAGTGAAGGAAGAGATGTCGCTTGCTGGGGATTCATTAAGCACAACGGCTGCGACGAAGAAAGCACTGAATGAACGGATTAACGATCTCAGCAAGGAACTGGGCGAGCTCCGCAAACTGATCACGCGTCTGGAGGAAGCAGCCCGTGTTTACTAAATGGATCCTTCCCCCCTTGCTGATCTTGGCGATCATCGCTGGATTATTCACAGGCTTCGCTGCGGAAGCTCACAAGCTGGAGTCCGGGTACAAGGACGCTGAACTCAGTCTCCAAGTGGAGCATGACCTTGCCGAGAAACTGACGCAACCCTTATCCGGCCTAGGGGAATCCTATCGGTTAATGGATGTCTCTGCTGGCAAGTCAACGGAGCAGCTTGCAGATATCAAGTCGGTATTGATCGCTCTTGGCAAAAACGCCAAGCAAGAGAACGTTTTGGATGTCGCTCAGAAATCAGCGATCGACAAGATCGTAAGCTCCAGCGCGGAGCAAACCAAGCTGACAGGCGATGTATTGGACTCTGTCCTCTCGAATATTCTGGGCAAACCAGTCGGTCAGTCCTATGGCCAACGTTCCACCGTTAAGGTGTTTTCATTGAAGGAGGCTGGTTATCGCGGCTATATGGCTAAGGTCAAGCTACATGATCCGAAGGCAGTCAAGTTGGTGCTGGCTGGTGACAAGATCGGACACAAGGGCGAGAAGACTAGTGCAGCAGCCGAGCGCACCGACGCGGTGATTGCGATCAACGCCGGAGGCTTCGCTAAGCAGGACGGACTGCTGTATCCGATGGGTATAACCGTCGTGAATGGTGAGATCAAAACCTTTTACCGGACGGATTTAAGCTTCATCGGCATCAATAACAATGGACATCTGGTAGGCGGCGACGTAACAACCAGAGAGCAAATCGAGAAGATGGGTATCCAGCAGGGTGCTACTTTTGTCCCCACTCTGCTTAAAGATGGAAAGAAGCTTACGATCCCTGCAAAATGGAAGAATAAAAAGGAGCCGCGCACCATCATCGGTCACTTCTCCAACGGGGACCTGCTCTTCATGGTGATCGACGGTAGGCAGAAGGACAGTTCCGGTCTTACCCTAGAGGAAGCGCAGACGAAGCTACTGGAGTGGAATGTCCGCGACGCCTACAATCTAGACGGAGGCGGGTCCAGCTCATTCGTTTATAACGGCAAGGTAATGAACGATCCTTCTGATGGCTCAGAGCGTAAAGTCGTCTCCAATTTTGTGGTCTTGCCTTAAGGTCTGCCTCAAGCAATCGGTGCGAGCCATTCAGCTTTGAAGCGTAAAAAGAAACTCCATCGCCACGTTTAGTGGAAATGGAGTTTCTTTTGTATGAATTTGGAGAGCGCATCAATCATGTTTACCTGAACCTCCTGAGCGAGTTAGCCACTAATTAGGTTTGTTTGATCCTCCTGCCGTCATTGTGGATGATGTTAAGAATGATTATAAAAAGGATTGACAATCAATATCATGTATATTACGATCACTTTAGTTAATTAAACCAATGAGTTAACTAAGGATTAAGGGCTGCATGATTATTACAT
>JAIMBU010000355.1 GCA_023511325.1 Gorillibacterium sp. | reverse complement strand
CAGGCAGACCTAATAAATTTGCCAGAACAGGCGTTACAGCACGCATCAGTTCAGGAGAACCGTAAGCTTCAAATAAAGAGATGCCTGCAACCAGTGCCACGAGAAGGAGCGTGAGGAGGCAATAACGGGAAAAAGGATGATAAATGGAACCGTTCTGCTTGAGAAAGCGATTCCTCACCAAATACAGCGAAAAGATCACCGCTGAAGCACTGGATACTAGCATAATAGGGATCAAAATGAGGTTTTGCGGTAAGACAGCCGTTAAGGAGAATAGCACACCCTCCCATGCGTATTCCGTGATCATAAAGCTTACTGTAAACCCAACAAGAGCTCCCTTGAGAAAATTCAATACGAGTACCACCGGTAGTCCCACGACAGACATTCCTAGTAGCCAGATGAGCAACAGCCATTTTACATTAAGACCAAAGATTGTCCAAAACGAGCGAACAGGGTCAATACCCAAACCTTGATCCATTTTCGCGAAAAAGTTTCCTAAGTGTCGGGCGATATCCTGATTCATATCTAGGGTCAGTGCACTGACTAATACCGATCCAAATACCACCCCAATGGTGAAAATAACAGATACGAACATATAGATTGAGAAATGCTCCTGAAAATGCGATTTTATCACACTATTATTAAATGGCATGCCCATGCCCTCCTCGTCCCATTACTATTACTCTATGAAAGGGAGGGCAAAAAAAGTCCTAGTATTTTATACTCTGAACTAGTCTTCGATGGCAATCTCAGTCCGTAACGATAAATCGTGAGAGCAAACAAATTGTTCTTCTACTCACTGCTTCGCTACTCTACCATAGCGGCCTCCACCCCCTGCATCCAGACGTAGCGCACCTTCCCTGGCAAGGATAACCTTGCGGGCGATCTCCTCGCCGACACAGTTCTCAAGATCCTCCAAGCAAACTTGATGCAGAATGTTCATCTCTGTGCCAAAACGGGCAAGTAGCTTATCAAGCAGCTTGGTTCCAAGACCAGGAATAAACTCAAGGGGGACCTGATAGCGATAAGGCGGGCGCCGTATAGCAGGGTCAGGCTCGGTTCGATTCGCAATGCTGGTGATTCGATCTAGAACGCCACGGACAATAGCTTTACTGCCACAATAGAGACAGTGGTCTGGTGAAGTGATTCCCTCCCGGTCTGTCAAAGCGGTCGTCACCTCATCAACCACCATTTCACAGCTTTCACAATAGGTTCGATGATATTTACCAAGTCGGGGGTTGAGTCCGTAGTTGCTAACGATCGAGCGTCCACCAAGACCGGCCAGCCCTTTAACTAGCTCGCCAAAGCTCGGCGTATCCATTCTCATTTTATTGTATTCTCGACCTATCTTCGCTAGAGAATGGGCGTCGGAGTTCGTAACAAAAGGGAGTGGATCCAGTTCAAGGAGCAGCGAGGCCATCTGGGTATCCGCACTTAGTCCTAGCTCAACAGCAGCAATATCATCCGGATCAAGGATCTCCGACATGCGGTCAGTGCAGCTTCCATATAAACTTTTGTGCGGAGTGAAGATGTGGGCTGGAATGACAATCCCTCCCCGAGCCTTCACCTCCTGCTGTAATTCCCTTGCGGTCGTGCGAATTCTCTGGGTACTGAGCGAGGGGTTCTTCATCAGCGGTTTCAACCACTCCGAAAAAGATTCCATGTCGGCAAAAGAAGGTAAATAAGTCAGGAGGTGGGCAGGCCCCATTCCTGGATCACGAACCTCAATCTCACTTCCCAGAATAATCACCGTATCCCGATAACGAATCCCCCCACCCGGTAGTTCCACCATCTCTCCGCTATAAAGACAGTCACGGATATCCTTCTGCACATTGGGGGAAGCACAATCGATAATCCCTACGACCTCAATCCCTTTGCGTTCTGATGCTTCTTTGGCAATGTTACGAAAAGTGAGGGTTTTTGCCCCGCTTATCTTCACAGGTTCGCCGCTCTCCGTTTGTCCAATATGAATGTGCAGATCAACAAAATAATCTTTCATTAATTAGAATCCACCTTTAATTAAGCTTAGTTCCCATGCCTGTACGGCCATAATAGTTTTTGCGTCGGCAATACGACCTTGATCAATAAGCAGTTTAGCTTCATCCAGAGTAATCGCCGAGCAGTCAAGAAATTCGTCCTCATCGGGGTTTGCTACTCCTGCCTCTAGTTCTACAGCTACATAAAGATGCAGCAGTTCATCACAGAATCCAGGTGCCGAATAAAAGGTAGCGATTTTCTTCAATTCTTTAGTTGTAAAGCCGGTTTCTTCTTGCAGTTCACGATGGGCTGCCTCAAGTGGGTCCTCGCCTTGCTCCAGCTTACCCGCAGGAATTTCCACAAGATTACGACTCATAGCCTTACGATACTGCTCTACAACGAGCATCTTCTCGTCGACTAGAGCTAATACACAAACGGCACCTGGGTGGCGGACGATCTCCCGGGTTGCCTGAGCCCCATTCGGCAGTTTTACCGTTTCAACATCTACGTTTATCATTTTCCCTTGGAAGATTGGTTTAGTGGCTATCGTTTCTTCCTCAAAGCGCTTGCTATCTTCATTATCAAACAGACCCATAGTTATCTCTCCTTATTTCTTCAAAATACATTTGGTGTGAATCCTATTTAGTTGTCATACCTGTTTCAGTGCTCTCATATGATTCTATCATAACCCTGGTAGGCAAGCATTACCGGATACTAGACTGGGAAATGAGGAACATAGATGAAAATGTATGTAGCACAGGACGGCTTCCGCATGGTAGGCAAAGCTTGGGAAATTCGCAACAAGCTTAAGGAAATCACCCATCCAAACAACAAAACTGAGGAACCCTTAATAAGTTTATTGTCCAAAAGAACAGGCGCTACAAGCAGAAAAATAATGTGATCAATTGACAAACCTCAACCGATCGGGGATATGTTACAATAGGATAATCTTCCCTGTTTGGAGTGAGTTCCTATCAAATCTATTTTAACTACATTAGCAACTGGACTATGCATGATGATCGGTATTTTCTTGTTCAGTCATCTTGGTTTTGCACTTGAAGACACTGTAGCCAAAGATCGGATTAAATTGATCGCAGAAGCCAGTATCTTGTATAGCATTCCAGAAACCTTTCCAGAGACGAAAGTTGTCCAGGATGGCAGCACCCTAAAGCCGGGGATTCTTCAAGTCCCCTATGGAAAAGTAGCAGAGTATTCTAAAAAAATCGCAAAATTTAATGGTGTTCGTCGAGTGCTTCCGGTACAAGGTCCACCCGCATTCTCACTCAGTCGCTACGGAAATGCCTTGGAGGACAGCTTGAAAGCTTACGCCAAAGGTGATTTTGGTACCCTTTACACCAACTATCGGGGGGATTATCCCTTGACCGAGAATCTGGGTATGATGTTTAGCCGAACAGCTTCCTATTTATTGTCTGCCCTTGCTTTTGCCATTGTGGCTGCAACTTTTCTGGCTATGCTTGCTTCCACACGGCCCTTAATTGGTAAAGTTTTTGATGGAATTCATTCGATCCTGATTGCACTTCCCGACTTTCTCTTAGTTGTGATTCTACAGATGCTCTGTATTTTTCTGGCTAATTTACTGGATAGACCCGTCTACCTGATCATTGAATTCTCTGGTGAGGTTCCGTTTCTTATTCCTTTTGCCACCATCGCCTTAGTGCCTGGCGCTCTGATTTATGGAACACTTCGCGTGGCGATCCGCAGAGAATGGGCTGAGGATTACGTCGTCACGGCCAGAGCTAAAGGTCTATCCCGGTTCCAAATTATCGTTAGTCACGTCCTGCGCAACGTTATGGAAGACCTGTTCGCTGTTCTACCTAAAGCGATCTCACTCGCCGTGGGTGGAGCCGTCGTTGCAGAAGTGCTCTGTCAAATATTTGGACTGGGTGGGATTATTCGCAATCCCGTGTTTAGCATTGGTTCTTTCGCTGGGATGTCTTCCGTCTGCTTAGTGCTTGGGTTCATCATGTTTGGTCTCCATCTGTTCTTTGCTATTCTGAAGAAACTTCTTCGGGTAGAAAACAAAAGAGGGGAGGCCTCCTTATGAACGGAAACCGCTGGCAGCCCAAGAAATACATTTCACCAACAACCATTGCACATTCAGTACTGACGCAAACCGTGCCACCAGGCAGTTTTAATCCTGCCCCTAGGTCCCCTGAAAATCTTGAAGCAGCACAGCCTTCTTCAAAATGGACGCTTCAGAGTCTGCTGCGCTATCTCAAAAAGCTTCCAAAGGCCTACATAATTGCTTGGGTGCTGCTAGTCTTGCTCATCCTTATCGCGCTGTTTGGCACTCAGCTAATGCCTCATCCCATTGATGATTCACAGAAGTTCACTTATCTAGAGAAGATCGTCCATGGAGAAAAGACTTATTTATCTCCTCCCCTAAAGCAGGATGCAGACCATTGGTTTGGTACCGATCATCGCGGCATTGATGTTTTCAGCTTGCTGCTAAATGGTATGAAGTATACACTTGGCTTCACATTTGCGGTCGTGTTCTGCCGTTTTCTTATTGGGATTCCTCTGGGTCTTCTCGGTGGCTCCTATCGTCCAATTGGCCGTGCTGTTCAAATCCTTCAGCTGACAACCGCTTCAGTCCCAGCCATAATCTTGTTGTTACCTGCTTTACTTACATTCTATAACCTGTTATATATGGATGCTCTGATAC
>JAIMBU010000354.1 GCA_023511325.1 Gorillibacterium sp. | reverse complement strand
CCATTGTCATAGCTTAATTGCCAGTCGATTCCAAACTTATCTTTAAGACTGCCATAGCATTTGCTCCAGAAGGTTTCTTGAAGCTCCATGCTTACCTTGCCGCCTTCTTTTAGTTTGTTAAATAAAACTTTAATTGTTTCTATGTTGTTATTGACAATCGTCAGGCTGATATTGTTCCCTGCAATAAAAGGTGAGCCTGGAAAAACATCGGAAAACATAACATTACTGCCAACGATGTTAAGCTGTGCGTGCATAATTAAATTTTTTGCTTCTTCGGGAAGAACAAATTCGGGACTAGGGGGAGCTTCTCCATAGGTCATTATCCGCGGTTTATCTGTTTCAAACACCTGAGCGTAAAAGTCCACAACTTCGCGACAGTTCCCATTAAAGTACATATAAACATCAATAGCCATTAGCTGCACTCCTCCTTAGGTTCTAATAATTGATCGTGTACCCTTCCATTATATCTTTTACTTGAGAGCAAACAAATATACAGTGATCGAGAGTTTCTAAAAGATAAAGTTAAAACACAAACGGATAAGAATAGCGTGGGAAGACGACTGCTAGTTTGCTATATATATCAATTTTGGTAAAATGATAGAAAGAAAGAGAACGAGGAATTCATATTATTATAGATAGGAGAGACTATCGATGAAACGATTCTATAAAATATTGCTATGCCTAACTATATTGTTGGGCGTTACTACTGTGCTGCAAGATAATACAACGCAGGCGGCTGCAAGTGGGGTCAATATTATGCTCGATGGATATCCGCTGTCTTTTCCGATAGAGCCTGTGATCATTAGCGGCACAACAATGGTTCCATTCCGGGCCATAGCTGAAGCGCTGGGAATTCAGGTGGAGTGGAACCAGGCGGCAAAGGAAGTTACCGCATCCAAGAAGGATGCAGCAGGTACAACAGTGGTAAAACTTACAATTGGGAGCAAGAATGCAGTAGTTAACGCTAATACCAAGAAGCTGATTATTGCACCACTGAGCATTAGCGGCACGACGATGATTCCGCTTAGTTTCTTCAGCACACAGTTCGGAGCGACAGTGTCCTGGAACCAGACGACAAAGACTGTATCCATTATTTCGCCGAAGAAGGACATGTACACGTTGGGTTTCTACGCAGTGTCTGCCTTTGACCAGTACGCCCTGCTCCCCGACTTCGATGCTATTGCGTTCGGCTGGAGTAGAATTGACCGTAGCGGCGAGTTTACCCTCCAGGGAGAAGGGTACAATTGGCCACAGCCTGCTGATGAAATTACGCCTGAATTGATCGTTTCAGATCTAGCGGCAAAAGGAACCTCTCCATATCTAATGGTCTACTCGGTGGACGGCAAATTGGAGCTTACCAAGAATCTGGAGGACCTGGAACTTCAGGCCCGAACCATCTCTGGCATTATTAATGCGGCTACACAAAAGGGCTTCGAGGGAATTATGCTTGATCTGGAGGGGCTGGGCTTAAGCGGTGATAAAGCCAAGGCGCGTTCGGATTATAATGGCTTCGTGCAGAACTTATCGGCCAAAGCCGGCCAAGCAGGACTTAAGCTTAGTATCGTACTCCATCCATTAAACAGTTCTTATACAGGATATGATTATAAAACACTAGCAAATCTTGCAGATGATCTGATCATTATGGCTTATGCATACGGAGATGAGAAAAGCCCTGAGCCCGTGGATAAGGTGGATGAGGCGATTCGTCTTGCTTTACAGCAGACAAGCAAGGACAAGCTGATTCTCGGAATTTCTCTAGCCAGTGAGAATGAGACATCGGTGAACACCAAGATCGGTTTGGCCAAACGTTATGATCTTAAAGGGGTCGCAATCTGGCGCTTGGGAATTATCGCCCAGCCTGTCTGGACGGAGATGAATAAGTCCGTGGAGCTGTAGCGCGTTCAAAGATAGATGACGGTCACATAACTGCATAAATATCGAACCTTCTAATCGTTCTTACAATCTAGGTTACAGACTCTATATGTAGAAGAAAAAGGTGCCAAACAGTATAGCAACTGCTTGGCACCTTTTTTAGGAGCTAATCTTTGATCAATATCTTTTCCACTTCGGAAATATAAAGGGTATGGTAATCTTTCAGGGGGTAAAACTTCTCGTCCAGACCGCTTGCAAGGAAAGAGGCCGAATTAAATTCCTGCGCATACAGCTTTCTGCAGATGATCACTAACTTGGCTTCGGCAAAATAAGGTGTACTCCCGGAATGCTGTACGGTTAGTTCAGCCTTAGCGATCTTGTCCTCATCTTTGCCGGACACTGAACCCAAGTAGCTCAATTGCTTCTTAAAGCTTTTGTCAAAAAACGTTAGCGAGAAAGTGTCCGCATGCTCGATGAATTCTTTGGTAAACCGCTGAGGTCTGACTACCGTATAGGTTACATTCCGATGAAACATTACACCAAAGCCACCCCAACTGGCTGTCATCGTGTTTACTTGACGATCCTTTTCTGCTGTGAGGAGCATCCAGTCTGTACCGATTAACCGAAATGCACTTTGATCCAAATCCTCTGGTTTGATTTCCTTAAACGTATTCATTCGATGAGCTCCTTTACATCTGTATATTGCTCAGCATACCAATTAATCATTTTACGGGCAATGCTGATTTCGGTCGGAATTTCGGGAAGTTGGTCGGCATCGAACCAGTCGGCTTTGGCAATCTCCTCGCCATCGACGACGATATCACCGCTCTCATATTCAGCGATGAAACCAATCATCAGCGAATGGGGAAAAGGCCATTGCTGACTTCCAAAGTAACGGATGTTCTTTACCTTAAGGCCTACCTCTTCCATGATCTCCCGCTGAACGGCATCCTCTAGAGTTTCACCGGGTTCAACAAATCCGGCAATTAAGCTGTACATATCTCCTTGGAAATGCTGGGCGTGGGCCAATAGAAGCTGCTTCCCTTTGAGAATAGCCGTGATGACTGCAGGTGAAATACGTGGATAACTGGTAAAGCTACAAGACGGACAGACCTTGGCTCTTTCGTTAGTCAACTCATCCATCTTGCTGCCACATCTGGAGCAATATTGATTTGTCTGATCCCATTCTACCATCTGTATAGCCCGACCAGCCAAGTGAAAAAGGTCTTCATCGAACGTTCCATACAAGGTGAAAAGACCCCTAAATTCCATTCCTTCCGGGGCCGCGATATCGGGTTCAGCTTCGACAGAATAACAGGGAGCACCATTCCATACTCCGAGGTATTGTTGACGGATTGGTTTTATTCTCCATCGATTAAGGTCTTCTGCAAAGGGAAGGCGTATCATACCAGCGACATCCATCGTGACCAACAGCTTGTTGGAGCTGAATACGAACCAATAAGCTGGGCTGCCGAGGCTAGTTTCGGCGGAAACGGCCGGGTTGAAACGTTTATAAATGCTGTCTCGTTTTTTTTGCATCATCGGCGACCTTTCATTGAGCAAGAATAAGTAGGACAAACCTCACCCTGCGGGTGGATGTGTTTAAGAATAACAAATATGTGGGAGTTCAACAAACCATTTTGCAAGCAGGGGTGGATGATCGTTTCTGTGCAATCACTTTTAGTTGGCAAAACATTTTTCGGTCGTTTCATGTATAATCATCTAAGAAGCTAAAAACGTTTGATAGTAAAGGCATATAGCAAAGAAGAGAGGGTCCAAATGAGTAAACCGTCCATTTACGGACTAACAATGGAGCAACTGGTAGCATGGCTTATGGAGCGTGGGCATAAGCCTTTTCGAGCTTCCCAGGTCTGGTATTGGCTTTACTTTAAGCGAGTTACAAGCTTTGCCGAGATGCACGATGTCAATCCGACATGTGTAGAGCTGCTGGAGGAGTATTTCTCCACCCAAACCTTAACTGAATATACGAGGCAGGAATCCATAGACGGTACGATAAAATTCTTGTTCAAGCTACATGACGGGCACTTGATTGAAACGGTGCTGATGCGGCAAAGATTTGGACTGTCCGTTTGCGTGACAACCCAGGTAGGCTGCAACATCGGCTGTAGCTTTTGTGCGAGTGGACTGCTACCTAAGCAACGGAATCTGACCAGCGGTGAGATTGTCGAGCAACTGATGATGGTGCAGCGATATCTAGATCAAGCCGAAGAAGGTGAGTTAGTTAGCCATATGGTGGTGATGGGCATTGGGGAACCGTTTGATAATTACGACAACCTGATGGATTTTCTACACATTATCACAGATCGCAAAGGACTAGCGATTGCAGCTAAGCGAATTACCGTATCAACAAGTGGCTTAGTGGACGAAATTCGCCAATTTGCCGATGAGCCGCTCCAAGTGAATCTGGCCATTTCTTTGCATGCCCCGACAAATGAACTGCGGACGCGCATCATGCGAATCAATCGTGCGTATCCGCTAGAAGTAGTTATGCAGGCGGTCGATTATTATCTATCTCGGCACAAACGAAAAATCACCATTGAGTACATTCTGCTGCGCGGCATTAATGACAGTCGGGAGCAAGCGCTCGAGCTAGCTGAACTGATCGGAGATAGAAGGCCGTTCATCATGGTAAATCTGATCCCCTACAATCCCGTGGATGAGCATACCCAATATCAACGAAGCGAGCATGATACGGTATTAGCCTTCTATGACACTTTAAAGAAGCAAAAAATTTCTTGTAGCACCCGTCTGGAGATTGGCACGGATATCGAT
>JAIMBU010000035.1 GCA_023511325.1 Gorillibacterium sp. | reverse complement strand
CAATTCACCTCCATATGGTTAACTTAAAGCTATATTTAGTATATAAAAAAATGAACCTTTGTAAACAGCTTGTTTATTTAAAGTTGACAAGGAAACTTTATCCGGTATATACTATCCGCATAGTTTCCTTGTCAACTATATGATTAGTATGTGGTTCATATAGTTGGAAACATTATTGATACACGTGCATTAGAGATAGGTTGTTTGGCGTGCCAACAGGCTTGGATTATGGAGCAGGAATGGAGGTAACGGAAACGCGAGTTGTGGCTTTACAAGAATCAGATATTGAAAAAGTAACGATAAAGAAGGCTATAATACGATGGAACAAAATACAAAAAGAAAAATACTCAAGACGATTAGCTTTGTGCTACTATCCATGCTTTTATTCGGAATTGTTTTCGTGCTGATGATCAGCAGTGGTGAACGTTGGTATGCTTATCTAATTCTGGCGGCCTGCGTTGGCTTGCTCGTTATGCTGAGAAGGACAAGATTCTGGCACGGATGGCGAGTTCCGCTCTGTTGGATAGTAGCGCTTGTCGTTGCTTGGACGGGTCTGTTTGTCGGTCAACCTTCGGCTGATATTGAGCCTTACACCTCTGTAAGCTTGGAACAGCCCAGCGCTTCCTATAAGCTTTTGCTGAATAATGTAACAATTGTGGATACACAAAGTGGTCAATTAACTGCTAATGTGAGCATTCTGTGTGCCGATGGGAAAATCATAGATATTGCACAGTCAGGAAGGATCAAGGTGGACGAAGACACGCAGATTGTGGATGCCACCGGAAAGTATGCAGTTCCTGGGTACCTGAACATGCATATGCATGTTATCGGAGAGGAGAACACCCCCGAACTGATGGCTCAACTGCTTGCCAACGGCGTAACCGGGTTCAGACAGATGAGTGGTTCAGCTGATCTGTTGAAAGAGTGGAGGACTGGCGCTTTTACCAATTCTACAGAACAACCGTCACTGCTCACTATGCCGAGTGAGGTTCTGACCCCGATTAACGCACCCACGCCCAAGGTTGCTGTGGAGTTGGTTCGCCAACAGCAGAAGCAAGGAGCCGCCTTTATAAAAGTGGGGGGTGTTTCGCCGGATGTGTTTAATGCTGTTCAAGCGGAGGCGAAAAAATTAAATATTTCGGTAGAGGGACATGTGCTTCCTGATATGGACTTGAAAGAGGTCGCGAGGAATGGTTTCCATAGTGTCGAGCACTTCGGAATCAACAACGGAGCTCTGATTTCCACCTCAACAGAAGAGAAGACGTTGAGAGCAGAGGCGACAGGAATTCCCTCCATCACGGCAAATCCAATCTTCGTACAGTTCATGAGGATAAAGGGTCTTCAAGATTTTGTGAACGAGCAAGTCGTCAGCTTAGCCATCAAGACTTCTGGAGGAAAAAAAGATCCCGTACAACTACAACGATTAATTGACACTTACAGTGAAGAAAAGGCAATTGAGCTTGCTGATGTATTTGTTGAAAACAGCACATGGCAATGCCCGACCCTGATCCGTATACATTTAGGTCTGTTCTCTAATAGTAGTGAATCCGTTGCGCAGGGACTTTATGAGCTTTATTTGAAACTAGTAAAGACCTATGATTCGGAAGGCGTTAAGATGATGGTTGGCACAGATGGCGACGTAGGTAAAGATATTCATCGGGAATTTGATGAACTTGAAAAAGCGGACATCTCACCCCTGCATGTTCTCCAAATGGCTACCCTTAACGGGGCTGAGTTTCTGGGGCGCTTGGATGATATGGGCACCGTGGAAATAGGTAAGAATGCTGATATCGTACTTCTGGATGCAAATCCGATCGACAGTGTTCAAAATCTTCATCAGATTAACGCTGTTATACGCGCAGGTTCCTATCACGGCGAGGATGAGTTGAATTCCATTAAGGAAAAGGCAACAGCGGAATAAAAAACGAAAAATTGAGAAGTTAATGGCAAGCTTATCACGATTGTAAAGGACCGTACAAAGAACAAGGCAAGTCGTCGGGACTCTCCCACTTGCAGCCGCCTTCTACGACCTCCTGGTGTGTCTTAAACAACAAGAGGCAAACAGCGATCTTTGTAGGGATTCCTACTGCATGGACTACTTGGACTATCTCTCAATGTGGATACAATGGGGAACCGAATCAAGCCGAACTATATATCTCAGAACTTTTCCGATACTTTGAAAAAATACGGCATGCGTCATATTCGATTCCATGATCTTCGCCACAGCTGCGCCACCCTGCTTTTAACCAATGGCGTCAACATGAAGGAAGTCCAGGAACGGCTGGGTTCACAGTGATTACTCAACAACGGCAAACATCTATGCTCATCTTGAATTTGCGTTAAAAGTCTCCTCTGCCAATACGATGAGTCAAACAATCAAAATATAAAAAGAGCCCATGAAATTGTACAAAGCACAATTTCATGGGCTCTTTGTGTGATGCCGGCGAGTGGACTCGAACCTCCACGGTTTACCTCTCGATTTTAAGTGCGACGCAGTCACAACAACTGTAGAGGTTGCTGCTTCAGTTTCAATCCACGCACTCCATACGGAGTGCGACTACAGTACAAACCTTGGGAGCGAATCCGAAATTAGTAGTTTCAATCCACGCACTCCATACGGAGTGCGACCCGTGCCACGTTATACCTCATATCTCCCACCACGACTGTTTCAATCCACGCACTCCATACGGAGTGCGACGTAAAGTTTCCTGCCCTTGATGATTATGATCCGGTTGTGTTTCAATCCACGCACTCCATACGGAGTGCGACTAAACTCATAAAAGTTATCAATACTACGGGCGATGGTTTCAATCCACGCACTCCATACGGAGTGCGACGCAATTCTATTCAGCCAATATAGTGCTGGATACGTTTCAATCCACGCACTCCATACGGAGTGCGACGTTACAAAATGAAGGAGAGGTACTGTCTGATTCATTGTTTCAATCCACGCACTCCATACGGAGTGCGACATGGACAATAAGAATAAGCGAGAAAGAGAAGGGGTTTCAATCCACGCACTCCATACGGAGTGCGACGAGTTTTTAGGCAAAGACCTATATGATTTTAATCGAGTTTCAATCCACGCACTCCATACGGAGTGCGACGCAGGTTACAGTTTTAACAAAGACCCGGAAGCAATGGTTTCAATCCACGCACTCCATACGGAGTGCGACCATATCAGCGCCCCCTGACCCTTTTAAAGCCAGAGTTTCAATCCACGCACTCCATACGGAGTGCGACAAGACCTCCTTCGGTAGCGCAATTAAATGCGCTCGTTTCAATCCACGCACTCCATACGGAGTGCGACAGCGGAAAAACGTTTATTTTATTCAATTATGGCATGGATACAAACCGTTTCCAAGTATTAATCTTTAAAAAGAGATGGACCATCTATTGACAAATCGCAAGATAAAGATTTTTCTTGCATGTTCGACAAATTTCGAGGTGCGAAGGAACCGGGAATTCCATGGGAGCTTCACATTCGCACCTTGCCGATTTATAAATAGACTCACACCAGAAAGTCACTTAGCACTAAACAGTTTTGCTGACAAAATAGATCTGCTATTCAATTTAAGGTGTACCCTGTACCGTCACGATAGGCCGATCGAGACGATAAAGGTTGCGGTATCGTTCGTGCTGCTGCATTAACTCTGCATGTGTACCTCTCATGACAATTTGGCCATGCTCCATGAAGATTACCTCGTCCATCATTTCCACTCCGACCAGATGGTGAGTCACCCAAATGAGCGACTTGCCCTCTAGGCTGGTGAACATCGTAGCGAGTAGATCACGTTCGGTTCTCGGATCGAGGCCAACCGTTGGCTCATCGAGGATAACGATAGGTGTATTCTGTAGCAGTATCCGCGCCAGTGCTACCCGTTGTCGCTCACCTCCAGAGAAACGTTGACCCGTCTCGCGCATAGGCGTACCGTATCCCTCGGGAAGGGTGGCAATCAACGCTTCCAAATGGGCGAGCTTGGCCGCCCCTCTGATATCAAGCTCCTCCGCATCTTCGCGACCCAGCCGGATATTATTGGCTAAAGAGGTGTCGAATAAGTGAGGACTCTGATTGAGTACGGCGATTACCTTGGGGATCTGCTCCTCGAAGGAACTTGCGTCTGTGCCGTTAATGGTTACTTTACCAGAAGCAGGAGATAACGCCCCTTGGATCAGCTTGAGTAGAGTTGACTTGCCTGCTCCACTCCGACCAATCACGGCAATCCGTTTACCTTGAGGGATATCAAGGGTAATTCCGGCAAGAGTCGCATGACGCTGAGCGTTGTCGTATCCTTCGGCAATAGCATGTCCTACAACCGGCGCATCCCCCTCAGCAATAGCGTGGCCTGCAACCGTCGCATTCCCTCTAGCGTCAACTTTTCCCTCTACCGCGTTAACGTGTCTTTCCTGCATTCCACTCCTTGCACTCGCACTGTTCTTATCCTCATGGTCATCATACGAGTACGAAACATTGTCCAAACAGATATGGGCATTGAGACTTGCTTGACGAATTTCTTCTTCAGCCACTGGTGTTTGTCCAAGAACCCTATCCTTCAAGCCTTCGTCCTCAATAGCATATAATCTTGAGACTGACTCGCGATACTGGGGTATCTTTTCCATCGCTTCCGAGACTGGCAGGAAGGCATCCATCAGCGGAAAAACCACCAATACAAAAGCCGCGATCAACGTAGCCGGAATAGCTCCGGCGGTAAATTGCTGGGCAGACCAGAACAACATGGATATAACCGCAAGTCCAACAATCGCATTAGCAACCAAGCTTCTCCAGCGCGCAAAGCTCCGCAAGGAGCGGTCGATCGCCGTTACCTTCTGTTCGTTTACCTCATAAGCGGTCAGGAAATCAGCCGAACGTCCGCTGATCATCCAGTCACCGATACCAAGCACCGCATCGGTGAGCTGACGATATAGTCCCCCGCGTTCACGCTTGATTCCTGTCTGCTGGGCTTTTGTGAATTTCAGTGAGATAAGCGGTAACACAAGCACCAGAATCAGCAGATAAAGTGCCATGAGCAGCGCAAATCCCGGATCAAACAGACCAAGTGCCACGATCACACAGGCGTACATAATGACAGCTACAGCGCTGGGAAATATGGTGCGGATAAATACATTCTGTAATTGCTCGATATCATCAGCAAGGACACCAAGGATATCCCCTGCTCCAAACCGCGAGCGAACGAACAGCGCTTGGGGTTCGAGAACACGATAAAGTCGAACCCTCATCCGTGACAAAATCCGTAGCACAACATTGTGACCAACCAGCCGTTCAACGTAGTGCAAAACTGCGCGCGCAATACTGAAGGTCCGAACACCAACAATCGGCACATAGACGAGCAGAATATTTTCCGGTGGGATTGATGATTTGGAGATGAGAAAGCCCGATGTAAACATCAGCATACCGGCGGACAGCAAGGTGAGTACGGAGAGCAGGATAATCCCGACAAAGCTGCCGAAATTACTGCGTAGATAGGGAACGATCCAACCTTGTCGCTTCATACGCTTCCCTCCCCGTGCGCCATCGCCAGATCATAATAGACCCCGCCCAGCGCCATTAACTGCTCATGTGTTCCAGTCTCCACAACCTTGCCCTGCGCGAGGACAAGAATCTCGTCCATATCCGTCATCCAATGCAGCCGATGAGTAGCGAGGAAAACAAGTCGATCCTCGAACAAAGGCAACATCGTTGCTTTAAGCTCATATTCGGTTTCGATATCCAGATGGGCGGTCGGCTCGTCCAAGAGCAGGACGGGGCTTTTACTTAAAAAGGCTCTTGCCAACGCTACCCGCTGTTCTTGTCCACCACTAAGCGCTCTGCCTCCGCCACTACCGAGGATTTCTGCTAAACCATTAGGTAGGCTAGCTACCAAATCACTTAACCCTGCCGCGGCGATGGCGACCTCGACTTCTTCTGTGGAAGCCAACGGTCGATAGAAACGGATGTTGTCCGCTAACGAGCAGTTGAATAGATAGGGCTGCTGCGGCACATAGGTGATTTGGCTTCTCCATGCTTCACTTGTCAATTGAACGGAGCTTCCATTCCATTTTACCTGACCAGCAGTTGGGGCAAGAAAACCGCCAAGCACATCAATCAGCGTTGATTTACCAGCACCACTTTCGCCGATAATCCCAATCTTGAGGTTGCCAGTTAATTCGAAGGTAACCTCATTTAGCGAGGCCTCTCCTGCTTCCTCATGCTGAACACGAAGATCGGACACGCTTAATGTGTTCCTCCCACTAACCATGGGCGCAAGCTCAATTCCATGAGTTTCATCGGAGCTTTTTGCATATACAAGACTACTAACAGCATTCGCACCCTGAGCAACAGAGGATACTTTTGCAAAATCAGGCTGTTCAGCCACTGCCTGAATGGTCTCCGTACCTTCAACTGACGACTCATCTGCATAATCAAGCTGTTTGCCCACCGCCTGATTGGTTTCCCTACCCTCAGCCGATGATTCATCTGTTGGATCAGGTTGCTTAAGCACCGCCTGAATGGTTTCCCCTGCTTCCTTGCCGTTCATCGTGGCATGAAAATCAGCCCCTACCATCCGCACAGGCAAGAAATATTCGGGAGCAAGGATGAGCACTGTCAGCGCAGTGACCAATATCATCTCCCCGTTAACCAAACGCAAACCAAGATTTACCGCCACTGAGGCAATCGAAAGCATAGTGAAGAAATCAAGCGAAAACGAGGATAGAAAAGCAAGACGCAACGTGCGAACCGTAGCAGAGCGATAACGCTCGCTGACGCGTTCAATGCTTTTGGTATGAGCAACACTGCGGCCCAACACCTTCAGCGTCTCCAAGCCACGTAAGGAATCCACAAAATGATTGGATAACGTCCGATAGCTAGCCAACTGTTTGTTCGTGTGCGTACGTGCAGCCATGCCCACAAGAATCAGGAAACCGATCAAGATTGGCATCGTCAGCGTGAGAATGATCCCTGATCGCACATCTCTGGTAAAAACATAAAGCAAAACCAAGCCGGGCGTAAACGCCATCGACATCATTCGAGGCAGGAACAACTCCAGGTAAAGCCGGAATTGGGATACACCCTCAAGGGCCAAGGTGACCATGCTGCCTGTTCCCTGCTGCTTGGCAAAGTGTGGCCCCAGCTTGAACAACCGATCCAGCAGCTTCCTGCGTTGATCTGATGCTGTCTTCTCGGCAAATTGATAGGCGATTTTCTGCTGAAGCATCCAGATGGCATGGCGAGCTATAAAAACAAGCAAGAACAGTAGGCTTTTGCCATACTGTTCCCGCAGAGGTTCCCCCGCAAATAAAGCTGATATGATCTCTGCAAGCCATTTGGCCTGCAGGATAATGGTAACAGTCTGCCCGATGGCTAAGACCGCTAGCATCATCATTACCAGGCGAATTCCTTTATAATTCATCAGTCCTTTGCCCATGGCTCAATACTCCATAGGCTGCTTCTCTTGCACCCGCTTGTGAAAAACAAAGTAGCTCCACGCCTGGTAGCCCAGTACAAAGGGCAACAGCGTCAAGGCAACGATGCTCATCACTTTAAGCGAATATGGGCTTGAGGCAGCGTTATGAATGGTCAAGCTGTAGGCTTTATCGATCGAGCTAATCATCACCCTAGGAAACAGACCAATGAATACCGATGCGAAGGAAATCGCGATGACAGCTCCGGTCATGCCGAAGGCCCAGCTGTCTTTTTTACGGAAAATAAAGTAAACAGCCAGCAGGAAGGCTACTGCACCAAGAATCCCCATAATCGTCAACGGTAGCGCCCGAACTTCGAATAAATCCGTCACGAGAAAGGTTAGAACGGAAAAACCAGCGAGCAGAATGCCCAACGGAATAAGCAGCGTTCTCGCCATTATACGAGCACGAGTCTGTAAGTCACCCGTGGTCCGTAGCGTTGTGAACATCAGTCCGTGCACCAAGCAGAGCATGACCACAGTGATGCCACCAAGCAAGGTATAGCTATTGACCATATCGAAGATCCCGGCACGCATTTCCTTGTCTGGTCCGATCGGCAAGCCTTTAATCAGTCCAGCGAACACCACCCCAAAGAGTAATGGCGGCAGCAGACTACCGATAAAGATCGACATGTCCCATGTTTTTTTCCAAAGCTCACTTTCACCTTTCCCTCTAAATTCAAAGGAGACACCACGGGCGATAAGCGCCAGCAGGACAAAAACCAGCGGGGTATAATAGCCACTGAACAACGTAGCGTACCACTCAGGAAAAGCGGCAAACATCGCGCCACCCGCTGTAATCAGCCATACTTCGTTGGCATCCCAGAAAGGTCCAATCGAGTTGATCAATACACGACGCTCCCCATCAGTACGGGCAAGTAGCTTTGTCGACATGCCTACACCAAAATCGAAGCCTTCAAGGAAGAAGAATCCAATGAACAGAACGGCAACTAAGAGAAACCAAAGTTCATTAAGTGACATTTTAGTAATCCTCCTTCGAGAACGGATCGGATCCGCCGGGAGCAACATGATCTTCGTGAAAAGGCCCCTTTTTAATCTCACGAACGAACAAGGACACCAGCACAATAGCTAGAATGGTATAAATCGTCGAGAAGGCGATTAAAGAAAATAAGATTTGCCCACTACTTACACTTGGCGAAATGCTATCCTCGGTCTTGAATAGCCCAAATACCGTCCAAGGCTGCCGACCGATCTCCGTCATCACCCAGCCTGCCGTATTGGCAACATAAGGAAGCGAGATACCATAGATAACCAAGTACCAATACCACTTTTTCGCCGATTCGATCTTACGCTTCCAGACGAGATAGAGACCATACATGAAGAGTGCAAAGCTCAAGGTCCCTGCTCCAATCATGATCCGGAAGCTCCAATAGGTGGTACGAACGGGCGGAATATAATCCCCCTCACCGTAGGCTTTTGTATATTCTTCTTGTAATTCCAGCATCCCTTTGACTTCCCCGGAAAATTTACTATAAGCAAGGAAGCTGAGCGCAGCTGGAATCTGAATATCGAACTTATTCTCCTGGTTCTTCGGATCGATGATGGCAAAAACGGACCATGCTGCTGGATCACCACTTTTACCCCATTGACCTTCACTGGCTGCCATTTTCATCGGTTGCGTTTCAATCAGGTATTGCGCCTGAGCATGTCCCGATAAGGCTACTCCAAGAAAGGCTACTACACCAAGAAGCGAGGAAATAAAGAAGGTTGTTTTAAATACAGCCACATCTTGACGTTTCATTAGCTTCAATGCACTGACACCGGCAACAAAAGCGGCACCGGTCATTAAAGCACCAAAAACCGTATGCGGCAGCTCCACAATAAGCTGGCCATTGGTGACCAGTGCGAAGAAATCGTTCATTTCAGCTCGACCGTTATTCATTGCATAGCCGACCGGATGCTGCATGAATGAGTTGGCGAGAAGAATCCAGATCGCGGAGAAGACCGTTCCCATAAACACAATCCACATACACATCATATGAAGCGTCTTGGACAACCGATCCCAGCCAAAAATCCACAGGCCGATAAAGGTCGATTCTAAGAAAAAGGCGAGCAAAGCTTCAATCGCTAAAGGTGCCCCAAAAACATCACCTACAAAACGCGAATAGTTGGACCAATTCATTCCAAATTGGAACTCCTGCAAAATCCCGGTAACCACGCCGACCGCGAAGTTAATGAGAAAAAAGTGTCCCCAAAACTTAGTTAACTTCTTATATTCCTCTTTACCTGTCCTTACATACATTGTCTCCATGATAGCAACAAACAAAGCCATACTGATGGAAAGCGGCACAAAAAAGTAGTGAAAAATCGTAGTAGACGCGAACTGAAGGCGCGACAGAAAAACGGCTTCCATAAGGTGACTTCCCCTCTTCTAATCTAAGTTCCATTCCGTAGTTTAGAATGATTCTATTATGATTTATATCACAAATAAGGATGGGAAAATGGCCACAAAGCGCAACGTTTTGTGTCTAATTTCACAACATATTGTGACATTTGACTAAACCGTGAATAAATAGGCTCACTCTAGTGATAATTTTACTCTATAAAAGCAGGATAACCAATAGATAAATAGTTTAACCTCAGCGACGTATCGAAAAAGCTGCTGCAGGAAGCTGCAACAGCTTTTTTCGATACTAAGTAGGCTGGGAAGAGTTCTACTTTTTCATGGTTTTTCCTATCTATTCGTAGAAACATATAACCGCCGCTGCTATGGAGCGTGGAGGCTACCGCATCGCCTGGGTGCATCCACGTCCGTAAAGCACCAGCTCGTTTCAATCCACGCTCCCGCACGGGGAGCGACAGGTAAGCAAATTTTTGATGGGGTTGTAAGTCAAGTTTCAATCCACGCTCCCGCACGGGGAGCGACCTATCTGTAATGCGTGACTATAGACCGTACAAGCGTTTCAATCCACGCTCCCGCACGGGGAGCGACAGCACCCTTAAAAAAGCCTTATTCCATAAGGGTTTTTTAGGCCATTTCCGCGAACCTCATTTTTTCATCTTAATTTTTGGTTTACCATAATCTAAAAGCCA
>JAIMBU010000353.1 GCA_023511325.1 Gorillibacterium sp. | reverse complement strand
CGGCTAGAGCGCGGCCTTCAGTCAGGTAGGAGGTGAATTCCGTCGGTGCGCTGTTGGAGGCCATTTTGATGCCGATTTCGTTCGGGTTGTATTCCCAATCGTCGGTCTTGATGGTAACGTTTGAATGCGCACTTTTGAAGCGATCGATCTTCAGATTGAGTTGCTCAATCGCTTCCTTCTTATCCGGCTTCTGGCCTTGGACCGTGATGGTGACCGGTTGTTTTGGTGTTGCTGTTGCAACTGCAGCGGTTGATGCGCTTGGAGCGGTGCTTGGTGAACTAGCTGTTCCGGCGCTATCCTTGCTGCCGCAGGCTGTTGCCAAGAGAGACAGGGCAAGTACACTTGCCGCCATAACATTGCGTTTATTCATTGGTTGGTTTCCCCTTTCAAAATGTGTGGCTACAATCCCAGTATAGGGCGGGCAGCGGTGCAAGACGATGGGGCTTATTACGAACACGGTATCCAATATTCAGAATGTTGACTAGGTAGTAACTACATGGTGACTTCACGGTCACCGTCTAGTTAGCAATATTCAACGGTAAAATTCAACGGTAAAATCCATCGGTAAAAGAGGGACGGAGGGAATGGATCGTTCTGGAGAAGCGCAGCGTTCGCCTTTGTGAGCGAATTCCAACCTTGGATTATTTCAATAAAGGAATACGCGAACAACAGCGATCGGAAGAATGATCCGATTCCCGGAGTCCCGGCTTTACCGAAGTTGCTCTGCGTGGAGTCCCGGCTTTACCGAAATTGCTCTGCTCGACTTTCCCGAAAGATGCCCCGCGCAGAGTCCCGGCTTTACCGAAGGTTGCCCTACGCGGAGTTCCATCTTCATCGAAAGTTGCCCTAATCGATTGATCCATTCCTAGGATGCCTGCATGCTCTAAATCACACTTTTGCAGTGTCTGCCCGATCAAAAACCGCCCGCCAGAGGCGGACGGAGGGTCACTTTTTAAACTCGGAGAGGTTGACGCCGAAATGGCGCTTGAAGATTTTGCTGAAATGCTCAGGAGTCTCATACCCGACCTCGTCTGCAATTTCATACCGCCGCATGTCGGTGGTTAGGACGAGCCGCTTTCCCTCTTCCATGCGGCACTCAGTCACATAGTCCCACATATTGAGACCAAGATCCTTCTTGAACAGGTAGCACAGATAATTGGGGCTCAGGTGAACCGTTCCGGCGATATCCTGCAGCTTCAGTCCCTTGGTCCGGAAGTTCTGGTCAATGTAGGCTTTGGCTTCACTGATTACTCTTCGCACATCACTCTGGCGTTTCGCGTCCTCGCGTTTCTCTGCTGGGGCGTCCGCTTGGACGTCCTCCGCAATAACGGAGGGAGCAAAGTCCCCGGAGTAAAACACATAGTGATCATCATGGACTTGATGCCAATTGAGCGCGCGTTCGGCGTCGCGATAGAGCTCTGGCCAGCTTCCGATGCCGACACCCACACCGCTGATACCGATGACGTTGTCCACGTTGAGGTATTCCGCTAGGTTGTTGTGGACCTTCTGGGCAATCGTGGCCGCGCGGCTTCCTTCGGCAGCATATAGGGCGTCCTGTTCATTTAATTGTAGAATCGCCGCTAGGAGTCCCGTGGACAAATCGAACACAAGGGGCTTCCACTCCTTGACGGTTTCCTCCACTACGTTGCGACAAGCGTATTTCATCAATTTACGATCACGCAGAGAGGTGATGAGGAGGTCTGTTCGCCCCCCTTTTTTCAGGTCCGGCTTGACCAGAAGCAGGCTGAACCGCTCTTCCAGCTCACGGTAGCCAAGACCCGCAAGCAGCTCAAGCGCTTCCCGCTCGTCCGTGCCTTCGAAGACCAGCTCCGGGAGGATGACACCGGGACCTCCGGACGTCTTCTCCTGCAATTGGTATTTCCGTGCCAGTTCCTCTTTCTCAACCGAGCGCAGCATTGTTTCCCGGTCCTGCAAGGCTTTGCCAACGATAGTGATGAGATGATCGGGTCGAACTGGCTTGACGATATATTCCTTCGCTCCAAACTTCATCGCCTTCTGCGCGTATTCGAATTCACCGTGGGCGGACAGCACCAGTACCGGAATGGCGGGATTCTCCAAGAAAATGGTCTCCATCAGCTCGATGCCATTCATCTGTTCCATCTGAATATCCGTGATGACGAGGTCGATTCGTTCGAGTCGAATCAGGTCCAGTGCTTCAAAACCGTTCTGCGCAATTAAGATATCTCCAAGAGGCAATGCCGACTGACTGAGAATCAGCGAGATTCCCCGGCACACCATGATTTCATCGTCCACCACCAATATGTTATACATCGTTGTCCCTCCTGTTGCCACTTGATGTGGGAAGCATTGCCGGCAGGTGAATGATCGCCTGAATGCCGCCCCCTTCCCGTTCCGCGTAGGATAGTCCGTAGTTTTCACCGAAATGAAGCTGGATGCGCTTGTGGACATTGCGAATGCCGTAGCCGATTTCCGTCTTTCGGCCTTCCACGATATCGCGGATCGTCGCGGCAGCGATGGTTTTGAAGCCGTTATCCTCTACAATCACGTAAATCTCATCCTCTTCTCGCTTGATGGAAATATTCAGTTGCCCGTCTTCGTGCATCCGGCGAATGCCGTGGATGATCGCATTTTCAATCAGGGGTTGGAGCACTACCTTGGGAATCAGCAATTCCTTGGTCGCTTCCTCCACCTCCCACTGCACCCCGAAGGCATATTCGTGCCGCTTGAGCTGGAGCCGGATATAAGCCTCTGCGTGCTGCAACTCTTCCCCGATGGTGATCAGTTCCTTACCCCGGCTGAGTCCGATGCGCATGACGAGGGAAAGGTCCATCACCATCTCGGCCGACTCCGTGTTGCCATCCACAATCATCCGCCAATAGATCGATTCCAGCGTATTGTACAGCAGATGGGGATTGATCTGGGAATGGAGAATCGCCAGCTCCGCTTCTCGCTGCTTAATTTCCAACGTGTATTTGTCGTGGATCGTCTGGTTCAGTCGATGCATCATATCCATGAACCGGTTGTTCAGAATTGCGATTTCATCCCGCGATTTACTGGATTCCCGCGCCATGGTCAGCGGCTTGCCGGGCTCATAGGAGCTGCTGAGGCGGGCAAGCCGGGAAATGGGGCGGATCAAGGAACGGATAAAGGAGATGTTCACAATGATGAGCATGAGAAAATAGAGGAGCATGGACACCGAAACAAACCGATTGACGGTCACATGCTCCCCGATAATGGCTTTCAGGGGTGTTCGATACAGCAGAGTGGTTCCGCTGTCCAGGCTGCGGTGCATGGCATACAGCCAGTTTTGGCCTTCATCCTTTACTTGGAAAATGCCCTCCGAAGCTGCCGCGACTTTCGGCGGCAGGAGGAATGGAGCGCCTAACGGGAAGCGATCCGATAAAGAAACAACTTGATTGTTCGCATTCAGCAGGAGCAGTTGGCCCTCCTTGGAGATGTTCACCGGGGCCATATCGTTCTGCAGCAGGTATTCCATGCCGCTGACGATCAAATAGCCTGGAGTGGGTGTGTTCCCATTCCAGATACTGTTCATTTGCTTGACCATGGCGAAGGTTTGCGCTTGTCCCTCGGCTTGGCCGAGAGAAGAGATCAGGCTCAGGACGCCCTTACCCTTCGCGTTGAAGGCGCCACTGTACCACGATTGTGAAGAAATGTCAGCGGAGAAGAAAATACCGCGTGCTTGAATTTCTGTTCCGGGAATAAAGGAGAATAGCCGATTATTATCCTCAAGAATGAGTGAATAGGAGATGGAGGTCGCCGACTGATTGGTCAGCGCGAGCATTTTGTCGAGCTCGCCATAGCGGCGAACCCGTTCATATAAGGAGCCTGCAGGGCCGTTGACCATGTCTTGGATTTCTGTGGATAGCATCATTTTGTTCATCGAATCCTCGACATGTGCCATGGAACGGTCCAGGGTCACGTGGTTGGTCTTCACCAGCTCTAGGAGCGCTTTGCCTACCTGCTTCTCCGTAATCGTTGAGACATTATGGGTGACGAATAGGTACATGAAGATGACGGGAATGACGACGAACAGGACAAAAAACAAGAGAAATCGATGCAGGATCGACATGTTGGATAAGAGGGTACGCATCTGTCACTTCCTTGTCTGGAGCTTGCGGGGGAGTCGGTGATAAGCTCTGGTGAAACCCCATTCGAACGACGCGATGTTAAATGGAAGTTCGACGCTTTGTTTCTAATCTGAAAGGATTAAACTTGTCGGGACTCCACTTCTTCATCATACATGGAAATCTCTTTGCCGCGATAGACGATCTTACAAAAGGATATCCGATCTTACGATTTTGCCGGATTTCCGAGTAAATGAGAGAAGAATGAAAGAGATAGAGCGAGTTATGTTTGAAGGTGGGTCCAGATTGGGTAAAGGAGGAGGTAGCCGGTAAGGCTGCATTTCCAAAATAAGCTTCAGGAGGAAATGAGCATGACACAAAAAAATGTTGGCGTCTTCCAGACTGAGCATGAGGCAGTTTCCGCAATCGAAGCACATGCCACAGCTTAAGCATCTCTCGGTTTCAGCTTTTATCTGCTCTTCAGTCAAAGTCGAGACGACCTCGTTAAAGTTACCAGCTCTTTCTGCAACCGCAATATGCGACTTCTCAGCTCGTGGCATGCTTGTATAATAATTCATTGCCATTGTCGAGTATCTTACAAC
>JAIMBU010000352.1 GCA_023511325.1 Gorillibacterium sp. | reverse complement strand
GCTGGAGCGGATGCTACAAGCGAAAGAAACAACTCCGTTTATAGCAGAGAAGCTTGGTGATCTACTTGATCATACGGAGGTTATTCTAGCCAGAGGATTTGATTCACAGTTTCGCATTTCACTATTGGAGGTGAAGCGATTCTTCTTTCAATTGTTCTCTAGTGAGCAATCAGAGGATGGGGAAATTGGATGTTTAGATATCAATCGTCTTCGTGAAGCTAAGATTTCTACTGCCCAAGCAGCGATTAAAGCTATACTGCATAACCGAAGTAAGGACAATTATCTCGCTTCGGGGCAGGTTATATCCCGATATAAGCAGGTCATTAGTCGGCTAAAGGGAAAATTGAATGATCCTGATCAATCCGAGTTTTTAGATGAGCAGCGGCTCGAACTGAAGATTAAAGCCATTCAGGAGCAGCGGGATACGGTTCAAGACATGTTCGAGAACGGAATCATAACTCGCGAGATCGCATCCTCGCTGCGTCGCTTTGTCGCCGATATTGAAGCCTCCTTGGTGAAAGAGGATTAACCCGTAAAGCACATATATATTTCTTAATGAAAAGCCCAACTCTTAGGAGTCGGGCTTGTTTCATTTATGATGCATGGCGCGATGGAACGCACTATTTACTTGCCTCAATGATCTCGTTTCATCAAGAAGTCAGCTAGCTCAAGTAGACGATTAGGATAGGGAAAACCAGCTTGAATAACGGCTTGCTTACCTAATTCCGTTAAATCCTCAACCTTTTGCCGCGAAGCTTCCAACCCAATCAAGAATGGATAAGTTACTTTGTGCTGCTTCTCATCACTTTTCAGCGGCTTTCCCAGCTTGACCTCTTCACCAATAAGATCTAAAATATCATCCTGAATTTGAAAAGCCAAACCGATCGAGTATCCATAGAGATCTAAGGCATTCAGATGCTGCTGATTGGCCCCTGCTGTCCGAGCGCCTGCTTTCAAAGCGCAGACAATCATATCCCCCGTCTTGTGCGTATGAATGTAATGCAGCTCATCTGCACTGGTAATTCCCTGCTCACCTAACAGATCCGCAGCTTGTCCACCAACCATCCCTTTAGGACCTGCATAAATGGATAGCTCCTCAATGATGGCCAAACACTGCTCTGCCGATACACCATGCACGCGGTTTGCTCTACCAACTAGTGAGAAGGCATGAGTAAGAAGTCCATCTCCCGCCAGAATCGCCATTGCTTCTCCGAACACCTTGTGATTGGTCGGCTTTCCCCGGCGTAGATCGTCGTCATCCATAGCAGGAAGATCATCATGAATTAATGAATAGGTATGAACGAGCTCCACAGCGCAGGCTACGGGAAGAGTCGCTTCCCGACAACCACCTAATGCTTCAGCAGCGGCTATAGCCATAATGGGTCTCATCCGCTTGCCTCCAGCCATAAGCGAATACTGCATGGCTTCTCTTAGCTTACTAGGCATGTCCCAGTCCTCTGGGAACACTTGCAACAAGTCCCGTTCTACTTGCACGGTTACGGCAGTCAGATAGTCTTGGAAAGATCGTCCCTCATCCATCATTTTCACAGGTCTTCTTCCCTTGTGGGAAATGGTTTCTTTACCAAAGCCCCGTTTTCTTCCACAAGCATTTCAATCTTGCGTTCCACCTGCTCCAGCTTTTGACCACACATATGGGACAAACGCATTCCTTCCTGAAACAACTCGATTGCCTTTTCTAAAGGTACATCTCCATTCTCCAATCGGGAAACGATTCCCTCCAGTCGATCCATCGCTTCTTCAAAGCTCACGACCTCATCTTTTTCCTTGCTCATGAACTCGTCCTCCCGTTTGAACGTTTACTTGCTTACTTCCCATCATTTGCTCGTTCCATTGACCAGACATGAGCTGTTAATTTTCCATCTGTCAATCGAACCTTGATCAGATCTCCGAGCTGTACCCCATCTATGGCTTTAATCAATGTTTTCTCCTGCTCGTCGTAGACAAGACTGTAGCCCCTAGACATAACCTTAAGTGGACTAAGCGCGTCCAATTGTCGTATCTGAAAGTCCCACTCGCTTTTCTTGCTTTTTAGAGATCCGCGCATGGCTTGAATTAGCCCCTTGTGGGCACTTTCTGCTCTACGCTTAGCAAAGAGTACCTGCTCCTTTGGATTGAAAGACGCAATCGAATGGTCCAATCTCATCTTCCGTTGTCTTTCCACTGAGAGCTTGGTCTTCATGCGAAAGAATAGCTGCTCCTTTAAGCGGTCATGCCGTTCTACTGGTTGCTGAAACATACGCCGCGGATTGGCTAAAGCTTGAGATCGCTCCATTTGCTGAAGTCGCTCTTTTTGCTGCTGTAGCTTGTATAATAAAGCTTTTTGCAATTGTGCAGTTCTACCTCTAAGCTGCTGCCGAAGCTCTAGATAGTGGGGAACAACAAGCTCTGCAGCGGCTGTTGGCGTTGCGGCACGAAGATCCGCAACAAAATCGCAGATGGTATAGTCCGTTTCGTGCCCAACGGCTGAAACGACGGGTATCGCTGATGCATAGACACTTCGTGCAACAACCTCTTCATTAAACGCCCATAACTCCTCTAATGATCCTCCACCTCGACCAACAATAAGAACTTCCGCTTCGTTTTGCTGGTTCATCGAATCGATGGCGTGGGCAATTGACCCCGCAGCACCCGTTCCCTGCACAAGCACAGGATAGAGCAAGATATTAACGGAAGGGTAACGTCGTTTAAGGGTAATGAGAATATCGCGAACAGCTGCACCGCTTGGTGAGGTGATGACACCAATGGTCTGTGGATAACGAGGAAGTTGCTTTTTAAACTGGGGAGCAAATAATCCTTCCTCCTCCAGCCTTTTCTTTAATTGTTCATAGGCCAGATAAAGGCTCCCGATCCCATCGGGTTGCATTTGATTCACATAGAATTGGTATTGACCATCCCGTTCAAACACGGAAATGCTCCCCCGTGCTAGCACCCGCGTTCCTTCCTTAGGAAGAAAGGGCAACCTCTGGTTTGACGAAGCAAACATAATACTTTTCAGCCGACTATCTGTATCTTTCAAGGTAAAATACATGTGACCGCTAGCGTGATGAATAAAATTAGAGATTTCTCCGCGCACCCACACATCCTGGAGCATACTCTCGCCTTCCAGCATTCGCTTAATCAGTCGATTAAGATCTTTGATTGAGAGAATCTGATCCTCTGACGTGTGCTGACTATTGGACCGACTAGACACTGGCTTGGGCATGACGTGCTGCCTCCAACGTGTTTCTAAGCAGCATGGTAATCGTCATCGGACCCACACATCCAGGGACAGAAGACAAATAACCGGCTGATTGTGCTACATCGGCAAAATCAACATCTCCACAAAGCTTTCCGTGCTCATCCCGGTTCATGCCAACGTCAATCACAATAGCTCCAGGCTTCACATGATCCTTGGTAATCATCTTAGCTCGACCTACGGCTGCAATCAGAATATCTGCCTGCCGTGTGATCTCCTGCAGATTCTTCGTCTTGGAATGACAGATCGTTACGGTTGCATCCTCACGAAGCAATAGCAAGGCCATCGGTTTACCGACGATATTACTTCTGCCTACCACAACAGCATGTTTACCGGCGATCGGCTCATTCAGCGTATGGAGAATCTCCATGACACCCGCTGGTGTACAGGGGAGGAGAGCAGGCTTTCCAATCAACAGGTTACCGACATTAATCGGATGAAAACAATCTACATCCTTGGATATGGAGATCATGTCAATAACCATGGACTCATTAATATGGGCTGGCAGGGGAAGCTGGACAAGAATACCATGGATCCGGTCATCGTTATTCAAGCTACCAATTAACGAGAGCAATTCCGTTTCACTCGTATCCGTAGGCAACCGGTGAACCTCTGAATAAATACCTACTTCTTCACAGGCTTTAGCCTTGTTGCGTACATATACGGCTGATGCAGAATCATCTCCGACGAGAACGACGGCAAGACCAGGTTGCTTCCCTTGAATCACCAATTCCTGTACTTCCTGCTTGATCACTTCTCTAATTGATGCAACGATTTCTTTGCCATTGATGATATGGGCTGACATCCTAACTCCTCCCTTCCTTTAAAGTTCGGTTTGCACCAGATACTTGGCCTTGAGTTGTTCTACTTCACCAATCATTTTACCAAGCACACCGTTAACAAATTTGCCGGACTCCACAGTACCAAAGTGCTTAGCTAAATCGATGGCTTCATTGACGACTACCTTAGGTGGAACGTCGTCGCGATAGATCATTTCGTAGACAGCAAGACGCAATACTTCACGGTCTATTTTGGACAATCGATCAATTTTCCAGCCTTTTAGGTAATCCACTAGCATCTCATCAATCGTGGCTAGCCGGGTTGTCGTTCCTTCTACCAGTTCTTGAATAAACTCAATTGAAATCGCACCTTCAACATTAAGCTCAGCTTCATTATCATGCTCTGCTTCTGTGACAGCTGCTACAATCGCCTCGTGAGAACCTACCTCGTTCATCTGCATCTGGTACAAGCTTTGTATGGCGATTTCTCGCGCGACTCTTCGCTTCATTCCTCTGCCCCCTGAAAAATACGTATGTTGGACTTACATGATTACACTTCTACTTCATAATTAAAAAAAGGCCAGCCCGGAGACTGTCCTTTCGCCATTCATCTGAACATTCCCCATCTTTCCGTCAGCCAACGCCACAG
>JAIMBU010000351.1 GCA_023511325.1 Gorillibacterium sp. | reverse complement strand
TTTGTAGTCCCCGCAACTTTTCTCTCAGGTCAACGTTTATATATGTGTGATTAGCATAAAGATTGGTGAGATGACGGTTTAGGTAAGCTTACATAGTAGGCCTAAACGCCCAGCACTTGTTAAAAAAACCCTTTACGCTAATCAACAGGCGAGTGTATAATGAAACAAGCGGTTTGATGAGCCTTTTTTCTGTCTCTATCTACAATTTTCTGCTACTCTAGCGGGTAGCAGGACTCAAATCATATGATATGCTCAACTCTGGAGAGGGGGTGACACACACAATGAGAAATACGAGCTCAATTTTTCTCAAGCAAGGCGTACAGACAATAAAGCATTTCCAAGGAGGAAAAACAAAGGTTATGAAGAAAACTTTATCATTAGCCCTTACATTAGCGCTGACTACTAGCGCATTCGCCGGCATTGCCGGTGCTGCTACTACTGACTTGACAGCTACACAGAAATTCGAAGCACTTAAAACAGCAGGTATTTTCACTGGTATCAATGATGCTGGTGACGCTGGTCTTGACCAAGCGATGACACGTGCTCAATTCGCACGAGTTGCTGGACTTTTATTGGGCCTTGATGTAAATACTAAGCCTGCTAAATCCTTGTTCCAAGATGTAAGTCTTACTCACTGGGCAGTTGAAGAAATTCATGCCATCAATGCAGTAGGTGTTATGCAAGGTAATGGCAACTCGACTTTCACTCCTGAAGCTAAAGTGACAATCGAACAAGTTGCTCGTGTACTTGTAGACGCTACTAAGCTTACTGTTGATCCAGCCGCTGTAGTACCTGGTGCATCGTCATGGGCTCAAGGTTATGTGAAAGCAGCTGTTGATGCAGGCTTTATCTCAGCTACCGCTGATTTCAAAGCTTATGCTAACCGCGAACTTCTAGTAAATTCTACTTATGCTGTATACCAAACAAGTCAAAAGCTTTCAGTAACTGAAGCTAAGGCTGTTGGTGTTAAAACTGTAAATGTAACTTTTAACAAAGCAGTTGACACTGCTGTAACTAAGCTAGCTTTGACAAGAGGTACTGTAGCTGTAGCAACAACTGCTGTATTTTCAGAGGACAAGAAATCTGCAGTGTTGACTTTGACTGATGTTAGAGTTGGTGAAGGCCAATACACAGTTACTGTTTCTGGTGTAGATGCTACTGCAATTGGTAAAGCGACTGCTGAGTTTACTGGTCAAAACGAAGTCGTTAATAAGATTGAGTTTGTAAATACAAATGACACAATTGCTAAGACTGCTGCTACAGGTAAAACTGTTGCTGTTAAAGCAAGAGCATTAAATCAATACAATGAGAATGCTTCTACAACCGCTGGCAATTACATCTTAATCAGTGCTGCTCCAACGAATGTATCTAAAGATACAGACGGCAGCCTAATTATAAAAGTTGATACATCTGGAACTGCTTTCCCAGCTGGCGTGGGTATCGTATCAATAACTATCATTAACGATGATAGCCATATATCCGCAACCAAAACCTTTAAAATCGGTACTACTCCAATTCTTAGCAAGCTGGAATTGGGCGCACCGAAATATTCGGTTGGTACTGCTCTTTCCGCAACTGGCGAGAATGTAAAGTATGCACTGAGTCTATTTGATCAATACGGTAACTTGGTTACTTTTGATCAACTCGGAGCTGCAGCAACTGACATTCCGCTTCCAACAGTTTTCTGGAACGATTATGTAACTGGCGTGACTACCGTTGTTGAAAACGATGGTAACAACTTGCCAGTGCTGAAGCTTTCCCTTACTGCTAATGTTGATAAATCTGCTGACTATGCTTTCACAGTTATCGACCAAGCAGCAAATGCAGTTGGCAAGGTTTCAATTCAATCTTCCAAGGTTGTAACTAAGATTGCAATTGGTGAAATGAATAATGTTATCGCAGCTCATGACACTGACGTATACATTCCTGTTATTGGTTATGATGCACAAGGTACTCAGTTGAGTATTAACGATCTCGTTAGCGCAGCTAACGTTGCTAGAATCACTGTTGCAGTAGCTGGTGCTACTAACCCAATTGCTGGCAGGATTGTTTCAACTGGTGAACACAAAGGTACTATTCACCTGACAAACATCGGTGACAACAAGAATGGTGCTGTATCAGTAAACTTGTTTATTGCTACTGCTAATGCAAGTAGCAATGCTTCTAAAACTTACACGATCCAAGCTGCACGTGTGCCTGATCACTTTAAAGAAGCAACTGCTCCTGCAGTAAATGCTGTAGAAGGCGCATATTCCGCATTTAAATATGTGGTAGTCGACCAATATGGCGCTCAACTGGATACTTCTTTAAATGTTGATGCTAATGGTAACTATAATATTGGTGGAATCCATTACTATGTGGCTGTTACAGCATCGACTGTAACTTCAGCTGGAGTTGCTGTAGCTATTACTAAAGCAACTGCTAACACTGGTAATGCTGTTGTAACTGCAGATACAAGTGCAGTTGGTACACAAGCATTGTTCGATGGCACTGCAGTTTTGTATGGTAACGGAACTGGTACACCTACTGAACCTCAAGATTTCGTTTCCTTAAATTCAACATTCCGGTTCGTTGCTCCAGCTGGATCTGTTGGTCAAAAGGTTACGTTCAATGCTCAACTTCTTAAAGAAACAGGTGCAACTGATACTGTTATCTCTTCACTGAGCAAAACATTGACAGTAACTGCTGCAAGTGGAACTTCTGCTCTGACTTACACTTTGAATGATGTTGCTGCTTTGTGGAACGCTGTAGATAGCGGTCTGATTGCTGACAATCTCAATTATGATGGTGTTGATCCTGGTGTTAATAATGATCTGACTGTAGCTACGCAAACGACTGCTATTAGTAGTGCATTTGGTCGTGAAATCGTGGTCGCTGCTACAAACGCATCTGGCGAAACGGTTGCTCTTCCTAAAACAGTTATCGCTGTAACATCTTCCAACCCAACTATTGCACGAGTTGGATATGACTCCGTTGCTAAGAAAGCATTTGTAGTAGGTAACAAAGCTGGTACTGCAACAGTTGGCGTAAGCTTCATTGCTGCTGACGGTACGATCAAAACCCTCACTAAAGAAGTAACGGTTAAGAGTGATGCTCTTGCTGTAGCTTCCGTTTCATGGGATGATGCTTCTAAGGCTAGAGTAGTTGGTACTAATGTGTTTGCAGGTCTGAACGTAACTGATAACTATGGTAAAGGTTACGAAGACGCTAATGCACAAGCTTTCAACTACCTCCTTGGTGTATCCTTCGCAATTAACAATGTTGTTGGTGGTTCTGTAGTACTTGACCAATTTGGTAACATTACTGCTGCTTCAACTGTAGGTGCTACGTTTGAATTAGTAGTTGTTTCTGCTAATGGTAAAACTGCAACTCAGTCGGTTACTTTGAACTAGTTCTTAAAGTTTAGAGTAATGAACCTCATGCTTTCTAACCAACCTTGGTCCATTCATGGACCAAGGTTGGTTTTTTAATGTAAGAACTAACTCTTGTAAGTATAGGTGGTTGTTAGATTGGTTTTCGCAACTTATACCGATAAGGGTAAGTCTAATTGATGTTAACTAATATAGTGTGGAGGTAATATACTATGAACAAGAAATGGACTTACATCACAGCGACACTAACTATTGCTACAGCCGTATTCATTGGCTCATCGCTCACTCAAACCACCCAAGCGGACTCGGCAGTCCCACCAGGATCAGCTGACGACCCTGTTGTCACTAAGAGCTACGTCGATGAGCAAATTCGCAATGTGGGCGGCGGAAGTGGTAATGGAGAAGCCGCTGCAGGTATTGTTGTTGTTACACTGACCAAGGGACAGACGTTAGTGGCTAATGCCAGTACCGAGTTTATTCTCCGTGTTGGCGAAGCCAAAGCAATGAGCAAGGATGGGAATGGGATTCCTGATGTTACGTTGGGCAAAGATATTGCCAATGGAGCACCGATTAGCAAGAACTCGCTACTTATCTTCCCGAGTGATGGCCGTGGTATTACGGCTTTATCCAATCAAGCCATTGTCATGGTGCGCGGTGGCTACACGGTAAAGTAGTATATAGTCATATCTAGGAAAGAAAAGGACTTATTTATATTGTTACCTAACCACCCAATATTCATACAATAGAGTGTATTTGTACAATGCTTTTTTAGTTCATTTCTTATCATAATTATCATTATTTACTACCCATTCCACTTTTCTGCTATTCACGCCCTTTTCCAGATGTGGAAGAATTTAATTGAATTGAAGCTTTTTAAGAAAGCCATACTATAACCAATTCCTAAAAGGAGAGGTGATGGTTATGGCTAAGAACAAAAAGATTATTGTACCGCAAAGTAAACAAGTGATTAATCAGTGGAAATACGAAATTGCCGCAGAGTTGGGTTTACCAGTTGGACAAGGGTATAGCGGGTATTCGGATACCGAATTTTCGACAGAGCTTGGGGGTATATCGTCTTCTGGTCACAAAAGTGATTACTGGGGTCATCTGACTTCCCGTGATAACGGTGCAGTTGGCGGTGAAATTACCAAACGATTGATCGAGAAAGCCGAAGAAACTCTTTTCTCACTGTCATAAAACAAGCTTTATCACTACCATAGAAATTTGCGAAATGAGCATTCGATTTTCTCATTAGTTTTTGATTCTAAGCTTTCTTTTCCTAAGCCTTACCTTAATTGACACCTGAGTTCAATTGCTTTAATATAC
>JAIMBU010000350.1 GCA_023511325.1 Gorillibacterium sp. | reverse complement strand
TAGGTCGGTCAATTGTCGCGAGCAGATTAAGCAGTGTTGTTTTTCCGCTTCCTGAGGGTCCCATGATCCCAACAAATTCACCGGTCTCTATATGGAGATCAATATTCTCCAGTGCTTTATACATCACGTTTCCTTTCGAGCTATATTGCTTGCTAAGTCCTTTGGTTTCAAGTACATACATGATTTTTCCTCCCCGTTTTGGACTGTCTCTGCTTCCTAAGGGTTAGTATAGTCTTCAGGGAGGTGATGCCCCATCGATTATCCTTGCAAAATGAACAGGTAACCTTTCAATCTTGTCACTGTTTCATCCGTTTTCTTATCGCCGTTGCTCCGTTTATGCTGAGTCTTATTTTTCATGATCCACTTTATGTATGCTCCGTTGTTCAAAAGTAATGGTGAATGTCGTGCCAACACCCAAATCAGAAGTGACAGTTAACCTGTGTCCTAACCTGCTACATACCTGCTTGGCCAAATACAACCCCATTCCGGTAGACTCGCCCGCTGCTCGTCCATTCTCTCCCGTAAAAAAAGGATCGAAAATCCGCGGCATATCGTGGGGAGCAATTCCTACTCCTTCATCTCTCACACTCAGCATAGAGCTTCCATCTACTAGCGATTCTAGTGAAAAAGCTAGAATCTTCGTACCTGGCTTGGGCTTGCTGTATTTGATTGCATTGCTGATGAATTGATGAAGGACAACAGTCATCCACTTCTCATCCGTCTCTACCCACGCTTCGCCAATAATCTGTGGAAAAATCGAATGACGAATACAGAGCCGTTTGTAGGTGTTCATCACGGTACGAATCACTTCATGAATGGCGATGCGCTTGAGATGAAGATCCATTTCAAACTTTTCCAGCCGCGCTGTGTAGAGCATCATCTCCAAGCCGCGAGTCATCCGCTCGACCTCTTCCTGAACACTGACAATAAGCTGTTGTTGTTCCGCTTCCGTTGAAGGCAGCTGCTGCAATGCTTCTTGTGCTAATAAATCAATCACCGATATTGGTGTTTTCATCTGATGCACCCATTGCAGGACAAAATGATTATGCAGGTCTTGCTGCTTGCGATATTGTTCCAGTTCATTTAAATAGTCACTATACTGCTCCTGCAAAAGCTGGGCAACAAGGCGTTGCTCTCTTGTTATAACTGAACGCACAATATGGGTTGCCTGCAGCTCAGATGACTGCTCGATCGCTAGTTGCAGCTGTAAAAAATAAGCCCGTTGTCTAATCGCATCAATAACCAGCCATAACCCGATGATAAAGCAAGCTAACACTACATAATAAAGAATCGTTCCTGATTCCATTACACCGGGATAACGCTCCTGCTCAAGGAGCATGAATCCGACTCCAATTCCTACAAGCAGGATACCTAGGAGTAGATAGAAGAGTCGATCACGCAGAAACCAAATGATCCATGATCCTTTCATCCCATGAGCTCCTCTCGCAGTTTAGCCAAGTATCAGTTTGTAGCCTTGTCCACGAATCGTTTCCACTGCTTTGGGTAGCCCCAGCTCTTCGAGCTTCTTGCGCAACCTTGTCACGTTCACGGTCAAGGTATTATCATCAACAAACTGCACATCATCCCATAGTGCCTCCAAAAGCTGTTCCCGGGTGACGATCTTCCCGTAATGCTCAAGGAGGCATTGTGCCAGCAAAAGCTCATTTTTGCTCAACGAAGTGCTCTCCTCCTGCCACATCAATTCATTGCGACTGATATCCAGCCGTAAGCCGTCTACGCTTAGTTCAGTCTGATGTGTGCCCGTAAGGGAAACGGTTTGTGGCACACTGCCAGCGTATTCGCCATAAGTTCTCCTGAGTATACTTTTCACTTTGGCCATCAAGAGGTCCAATTGAATCGGCTTGGTAATGTAATCATCGCCACCATTGTCGATCGCCATCACCTGATCCATCTCACCCGCACGTGCCGAGATGAAAATAATCGGGATACTCGAAGTCTTGCGTATTTGACGGCACCAATAGTAGCCATCGAAATAGGGGAGATTAATATCAAGCAGTACCAAATGCGGCTCGTAAGCTTCAATCTCTGGCATCATATCGCGAAACTGCGTGGCACAAGCGGCTTCAAAACCGTATTTTTGCATCCTGTTTTTTAGGATTGCACTTATTTTAGGGTCGTCCTCAATAATAAAGATGCGGTACATTGCAATCCTCCTAGACACTTCCTTCATTGATTAAATATATCTGAGCAGCTATTAATAAACAATCAAAAGTGGAACCTGTATGAAGAAACAATAAAAGCATGCTACCTTTAACTTTGAAAGATAGCAAAAAACGCAAAGCCCTTGATTAAGGACTTCGCGTTTTTTGTAATTACTGTGTAAGTGCTTAAACCTTAGCCGTATGTTTATCTCTGGCGATAAGGGTAGCTGCGACCATGTTTTTCAGTGCGGCAACGGTTTCCGGATGTTTCCTCGTCTTCAGCCCGCAGTCTGGGTTGACCCAGAAAAGTGAAGCGTCAATGACGCGCAAGGCCCGATCGATCATGCTTGTCATCTCTTCCACCGTGGGGACACGAGGGCTATGAATGTCATAGACACCGAGCCCAATTCCTTTATCGTAGGCATACTCCTCGAAGCTATGAATCAACTCGCCATGACTGCGGGAGGTCTCAATGGAGATGACGTCGGCATCCATGTCACTGATGGATTCGATGATGTCATTGAATTCGGCATAGCACATGTGTGTGTGCACCTGAGTTTCCTCCTTCATCGTTGCAGTAGATAGTTTAAACGAATCCACTGCCCACTTCAGGTAAGCTGCCCAATCTTGGCGTTTAAGCGGTAAGCCTTCACGCAGAGCGGGTTCATCCACTTGGATCATCCCGATTCCGGCTTGCTATAGTGCTTCCATTTCCTTGCGGATGGCAAGTGCAATCTGGTAAGCTACCACTTCGCGAGATAGATCATCACGGACAAACGACCAGTTGAGAATGGTCACTGGGCCAGTCAGCATTCCTTTGACTGGGCGGTTTGTTAGCGACTGAGCATAAGCCGTTTCTTTAACGGTCATCGCTCCACTAAAGGCAACATCACCGTAAATGACCGGTGGTTTGACGCAACGCGAGCCGTACGATTGTACCCAACCATTCGCTGTGAAGGCGAATCCGTCCAGCTTCTCGCCGAAGAACTCGACCATATCGGTGCGCTCAAATTCGCCGTGTACCAGCACGTCGATGCCAAGCTCCTCTTGGATTTCAATCCAGTTCTTAATCTCATTACGAATAAATTGCTCGTATTGCCCTTCGCTCCACTCGGCCTTTCTCCACTTCAAGCGTGCTTGCTTAACCTCAGGTGTCTGTGGAAAGCTACCGATGGTTGTGGTCGGCAGGAGCGGAAGGCTCCAACGTGCTTGTTGAACAGCTCTCCGTTTAGCAAAAGCACTTGTACGATTGGACGAGCCCGCGCGTGCCTGTGCAACCTCTTCCCGTACACTTGTGCGATTCCGTTCGGGTGACTCGCGAAGCTCACGTAGGGCTTGTTCATTAGTTTTAAGCTGATCAGATACCTTAGCGATACCATCGTTAATCGCTTGGGTGAGTAGCACCAGCTCATCTAACTTCTCATCCGCAAAGGCCAAGGCATGCTTGAGGACAGGTCCTAGCTTCGCTTCTGGTGCAGTGGTTACAGGCGAATGCAATAGGCTGCACGAGGACTGAATGATCAGGCGCTCGGTAGGAACAACAGCAGAAACACGTTCAAGCAGTTGGAGCTTGTCCTTGAGATTGGCCGCCCAGATGCCCCGGCCATCAATGACTCCGGCTCCGAGAACCTTATCTTTAGGAAAGCCATGTTGTTCAAGCGCAGCTAAATTCTGTTGCAGGCCGTATACGAAATCAAGGCCCACCCCTTGAACAGGAAGCGAAACGATCGCTTCGTAGTTCTCAACAGCTTCAAAGTAAGTTTGCAGCATGATCTTCAGCTTAGGTGCAGCAGCGCTCAGTGCTACATAGATAGCTTGCACCCGTTCAATATCCTCAGGAGTCAACGACGTGACGAGGATGGGCTCATCAATCTGCACCCACTCTACGCCTTCTTGCTCCAACTCACGTAGAATCTGGCTGTACAACGGCAGCAGACGTTCAATCCATTGCTCGATGCTATCATAGCCTTTGGAAAGTTTGAGGAAAGTGTACAAGCCGATGATTACCGGTCTACCGCTAAAACCAAGCTCTTTTTTAGCTTCACGATAGGCCAGGAGTGGACGATTCTCCGTTAACACGGGTTGGATGTCAGCTAATTCAGGAACAATATAGTGATAGTTGGTATTAAACCACTTCGTCATTTCACAGGCCGTTGCCGTTTCATTGCCGCGAGCCATCGCATAATAGGTTGATAAGGGTACCGAACCACCTGTCCAGTTGAAGCGGGATGGAATAATCCCAAACATCACAGCGGTGTCCAGCATATGGTCATACAAACTAAAGTCATTTACCGGAATAAAGTCAATGTCCTTTTCTTTCTGGCGACGCAAATTCTCCAACCGGATTTCGGTAAGCCGCTGAAGAAAGGAATCCTCCGTAAGCTTCCCTGTCCAAAATCCTTCCAAGGCCCGTTTCCATTCGCGGTTTGCACCAATTCTCGGGTAACCTAAGCTGCTACTTTTTGCTTTCATCGTTATTGCGCCTCCTCAGACGTGGTGGTTGATAATTTTTTTTGCTGGTAAAAAGAAAATGAAAGAGG
>JAIMBU010000349.1 GCA_023511325.1 Gorillibacterium sp. | reverse complement strand
TATTAATACGTTACATAAAAGAAAGTTTATATATTTATATTACCGAAAAATAATCAAAAATACGGAGACAAATGTCACAAAAAACCGAAATATATCAGAATCAGCCTAATAATATTTGATGTATGATTCTAGGTAGAAATTATCTTAAAAAAAAGGTATGATCATCAAAGAATGAGTTGATTTGAGAGGGGAATAGATAATGGCTCGTAAGCAAAAAAGAACTCTTTTTGTCCCATTGTTTCTTGGAGGTCTGGTGCTTCTTTTAGTAGCGTTAATGGTGATTAATCGATTTCAGCAGAAAGAACTTACAGCGGGCTTGATTAATCTTACGGAGGTTAAGGGAACCATAGATATTTCCAAAGGTATCTTGTATGACAAACAACCAAAGCTAGGAAGCGATGATGCTAAAGTTAAAGTTGTTGAAACAGCTGATTTTAAATGTCCGGTATGCGCCAATTGGTCCGTTACACATATGCCACAGTTCAAAAAAGACTATATCGATACAGGAAAAGTACAGCTTTACTTCATGAACTATTCATTTATTGATCGAGATTCACACTTGGCTGCAAGCGCGGGCGAAGCCATTTTTCATCAAAATAATGATAAATTCTGGGAATTTGAGCAGAAGCTTTATGCGAACCAAGGAAATGAAAAGAAAATTTGGGCTACCCAAAAGTTTCTGCTCAACTTCGTCAAGAAGAATATCGCTGGCATTGATTATGCTCAGTTCGAGAAGGATTTGAAGGGTAAAACCTATATGCTAGATGTGAAGGAAGATTATAAAATTGGCGGTTCTTTGGGAGTTAACGGAACTCCGCAATTTTTTGTCAACGGGGTCCATTTAGATCCAAGCGCGACGTACGAGGATCTAACGAAGGCGATAGATGCTGAACTGGCTAAATAATAAGAATATGATCTTCATCTACAGTTAAGTTGGTATGATCATGGTGTGCTCTTGAACATAGTAGAGACTTTCTTAGGTCCTCGTGACCAGGGAAGTCTCTTTTAAATGTTGGATAACAAGGGGCGAGTTTTATTGCCTTTGATGAAGACAGCTACGTGCTAGGTGATGATTTTTCTTGCCGCTGTGGTGAATGCATGGCGGAGACGTTAACTTATGTGACACCAAGTGATTTTTCGCATATAATTTATAGATAAGGTAGGAACAAGATTGGACAAACGCTGGGGGCTAAAGGAAGATGGGAAAGACAACTAGAAAAGTGGCAATCGTTGGTGCAGGGATGGTAGGAGCAGGTTGTGCTTATTCAATGATCAACCAGTCCATTTGTGATGAAATCATGATGATTGACCGCAATTACGAGCAAGCCGTTGCCCAGGCACTGGATTTATCGCACTGTATGGATTTTACCTCAACACGCACGAAGGTATATGCAGGACAGTTGGAGGACTGCAAGAACATGGATGTTGTGATCTTGACAGCAGGAGCCAATCCGAAGCCTGGTCAGAATCGTCTTGATGTACTTGAGGATGCAGGGAAGATAACGCGGGGAATTGTAACTCGTATTATGGCTGGTGGCTTTGATGGAATTTTTGTTGTGGCGGCAAATCCAGTGGATATTGTCACCTATATGATTCGGGAGCTTTCCGGCTTTCCACGACACCGGGTCATAGGAACCGGGACCTCGATTGATTCTTCCCGCTTGAAGACACTGCTATCTGAAGTGTTTTCGCTTGACCCGCGCAGTGTTCATGGCTATGCGCTTGGCGAGCACGGGGAATCGCAATTTGTCGCTTGGTCCCATGTTTCCATTGGAGGTAAACCATTGCTACATATTCTTGAACAACATAAAGAACGCTTCAAGCATGTAGATCTTGAGGAAATATCTCAGAAGACGAAGGATGCTGGTTGGGAAATCTTTCTTCGCAAGGGAAATACTCAATTCGGTATTGGCAACGCGTTAGCCTATATCACACGCTCAATCCTCAATGATGAGCATAAGATTATCGCAGTTTCAGCTATTCTCGATGGGGAATATGGGCAGAAGGATGTATGTGTGGGGGTTCCCGCCATTATTGGCAGCGGCGGAATTGAAGAGGTAGTTGAACTTCATCTGAATGAAGAAGAACAGGAGAAATTTGCCGAGTCCTGTGCGATTATCAAAGCCGGTATTGTCCGAATATTACAATAGAACGATACATCTGTTGCTGATTATGCACGGATAATCTATAACTTTGCATTAGAAAGTCCGCTAGGGAATTGTTCTCTCTCCCCTAGCGGACCTTCTTGGTTCTATACCCGCTGATCGCAGCGGAAATCCTTTGCTTTCACTTTTTCCACCTTGCGCAGTGAGGCACCACCCTCAAACTCTGAGGTAAGCCATACAGAGAGGACACGCTCTGCAATGGGCCAATCCACAATCCAGGCACCCATTGTCAGCACTTGAGCATCGTTGCTCTTTCGGGCTTTCTCAGCAGACAGCGGATCATGACATAATGCAGCGCGGACACCAGCAATTTTGTTAGCCGAGATATTCATGCCATTCCCGGTTCCGCAGACTAGAATGGCGCGGTCGAGACGTCCTGCAGCAATTTCTTCGGCTGCTTGAAAGGCAATATCCGGGTAATCGATTGGCTCCCTACTATGGCAGCCAAAGTCCGCGTATTGAATCCCCAAATCGGTTAAATAGGTTTTGATTTGTTCCTTTAGCTCATAGCCGTTATGGTCGCATCCGATGCCGATCTTCATGTTGTTTTCGCAGACTCCTTCACGGGAACGGTAACCACCTGAATGTTACGTTCGAGTAACTGCTGAAGCACATCCGCTGGCGCTTGATCATCTGTGATCATCACATCAATTTTATTCGTGTCAGCATAGCTGGCAATGGAGTTCACATTGATTTTGGAGCTGTCCAACAGGACAATAACCCGTTCTGAGGCCTCAACAAGCTTCTTCTTCAGCTCTACCTCATATAGATTAAAATCCATCAATCCATCCTCAATTCGAAAACCTGCTGGGGAGGTAAATAGGCAATCTACTTTAATCTTCTGGAGAATATCATCTCCAAGCGTGCCTTCAACAGCACCAGACCCCATTCGCATAACTCCGCCGATCAGAATCACGTGCAGGTTGGGATTTTCTTTGAGCTCAAGCGCCGCATAGACCCCACTCGTCACTACGGTCAGCCGATAGGGTAGCTTTTTGATAACCTTAGCGAGCTCAAGCACAGTCGTGCTCGCATCCATGAGAATACATTGACCCTCCTGCAACCATTCAGCGGCTTTGCGTCCAATGGCGGTTTTCTCTGCATGATGGCGCAACTCTCGAGCGGAAAAGGTATTCTCCATGCGTGATTTTTCAGCGAGAACAGCACCACCGTGGATACGCTTGACTAATCCTTCTTCTTCGAGTGCATTCAGATCGGTACGGAGAGTAGCCTCCGAAACATTCAGTCGACTGGATAATTCTTTGACCGATGCTCGTTGGTTCTGGGTCAAATAGTCAAAAATGAGCTTTCTTCTTTCTTCTGCAAACACCTGATCATCAACTCCGTATAAAAAGCTTGTCTTCTAAATCTAAACAGGTTTCCGGAGCGGTCAGGATATAACCGTCAGGTGGGTTCTGCTCCCCGCTGAATGATTACGTAAAAAATACACTTGTTTGTCTAGCCCCGTGCAAAGCATCGTATGCACCGAGAAGCCAGTGTTCGTTCGGCGAACCCCACTTAGCAGCATACTATCCGTTATACCGGTGGCAGCAAATAAACAGTCGTCGGATCGAATGAAGTCATTCATATACAAGGAAATGCCAGGCTTGACCCCCATGAGTAAACAGCGGTCAGCTTGCTCCTTATTCTCCGGGAGTAGTCTACCCTGTAGCTCTCCACCTAGACAGTGCAGAGCAACTGCGGAGACAACACCTTCAGGTGCTCCTCCAATGCCGTAGAACATGTCAACAGAGGAAGCTCTCATCGCAGTGGCGATGGAACAGGACACGTCCCCCTCTTGAAAAAGCGCTACTTTAGCTCCCGCTGCCCGTATCTCCTCAATGGCCATACTGTGACGGGGACGATTCTGAATCATCACCGTTAGTTCCCGGACATCCTTACCCAAAGCCTTAGCAACCTGCTTTAAATTGTAGGAAATCGGTGCGGTTATGTCAATTTTTCCTGCTGCTTCAGGTCCAACAGCAAGTTTCTCCATATATGTATCAGGAGCATGCAACAAACAGCCACGCGGGGCTAGAGCGATAACCGAAAGCGAATTATCAAGACCATCCGCAACGAGGCTCGTACCTTCCAGAGGATCTACAGCAATATCCACCTGTGGCCCATCGCCTGCACCAAGCCGCTCACCAATATAAAGCATAGGAGCCTCATCGAGCTCTCCCTCACCAATAACAACGATACCTTCCATCGGCATATGGTTAAGGCGTTCGCGCATCGCGTTGGTTGCTGCGGCATCCGCTTCTATTTTTTTGCCCGCGCCGATCCATTCAGCAGAGGCAATGGCAGCGGCTTCGCTGACAGCGGCTAGCTCTAACCCCAATCTTTTGATCGGAGAGGAAAGCAGGGGTTCTTTGGTGATGGTCTGCTGTTGCATATTCGAAAATCGCCTTCTTTCGTTTGTCTGGTAATTCATCGGTTTCATTATAATATAGTTATCGATAATTTGTCATGTGAAAATATTATATTATCGTTTGTTATCATATTGACGAATATGACAATAAAAAACCTCCATTCGACA
>JAIMBU010000348.1 GCA_023511325.1 Gorillibacterium sp. | reverse complement strand
AATGTAGGGTTATTCGCATCTTTTGCTGTTTTTCTGGTATTATTTATATGGATAGAACGGTTTGCAAAGGATCCGCTTGTTCCGCTCCACTTGTTCCGCAACAGAATGTTTTCCACAACAATGGGTCTGAGTGTGTTATATGGGACCGTTATAATGGCTGCGAGCATCTATTTTCCACTCTTCCTGCAGGGGGTATTTGGCGAATCGGCCACATCTACAGGCAGAATTATGATTCCGTTTATGCTGGGGATTATTGTTAGTGGTGGACTTACGGGACGATTGATCGGTGCGATTACCTTTCGTAGCATCTATGTATTGGCAAGTGTTATTCTGTTGGTCGCCACGGGATTCTTGAGCCAGATGACAACAGACACCGAACGGTGGGTGTTTACGATTTACATGATTGTATATGGTCTTGGGCTAGGAATAACTTATCCCACGGTTATCAGTTCGGCGCTTTATAAGGTCAATCAGAATGTACAGGGAATCGTAACGTCGTTAAGTACATTCTTTAGAAGTTTAGGAATGGCCGTCGGTCTTGCAGTATTGACCAGTGTGCAAAGCAATATATTGGATTCTAAAATTCATGCCATATTGCCTGAGGAAATTGGGAAGAACATGAAGAATACGACGGACTTCTTGATACCACAGATCCGAAAACTCATTCCCGACGACCTGTACAAGCAAATGGTAAATGCACTGACCCAATCCATTGCCTCTATATTCTTAGTTACACTTTTTCTGATCGCTGCAACCATCGTGATTGCTTTAGTCATGGGGCGTGCAAAGGAGGAACTGGCACTTGAGAAAACTATGCAACCAAAGATTAACAGTTAACGTGAAGAGGGGTTATCTATGTGTCAATGAAGCTTATTATTCTTGGTTTGTTGATGGAAGAAGATGCCCATCCCTATGAAATCCGGCGGAAGATGACTGAACGGAAAATGAATCTGTATATCAAGATGCAAGACGGCTCCCTTTACTATGCGATTGATCAATTACACGGTGAGGGCTGTATTGACATCGTTAGGGTGGTCCGTGAATCCAATCGGCCTGACCGCACAGTCTATCATATTACGGAGGCCGGTAAGCAGAAATTCCATCAGCTCATGAAGGAACAATTTCAATATTCTCCCAAGATGTATCACCCGATCAACACCGTAATTGCTTTCAGTCAGTTCAGTGATTCCGAATTTATTCAGAAGGAACTGATCCGATGCATTAAGCAGCAGGTGGAGTTCAGTGAGCAACTGCTCCAAGCTTACGTAATTTTCCGTGATGTCATGCCTTTGGCCAAGCAATATTTATCTTTGGCTGGACACAGATATGGCTTGATGCAAATCGAGTGGCTAACGGAGCTGCTTCAAGTGGCAAGTCAGGGTCGTCTGGCAGAGGTCGGGCATCCGGTTGATATTGACATCGAAGTTGAACTGGCGAATTTGCAGAAGCTGCTGGACAACATCAAACCATACGAAATCTAATGGATCAATTTTCATCGATATGAATCTATAAGAGCTTTCTTCGTCATGAAAAAGGGCGGGGAAGGTTTTTTTCTATCATCTATTAAGTTTGCGGGGTTACTCCCTTAACATTACGGTTATTAACAGCGAAGGCTACACGGATTTATAACAGTGCTGTCCTTCCTATGAAGATGGCTTTACAATACAACGTGTCGTGAGGATGGAAACCTTTTCATTTCCATGATACGATAGCGGCAGAAAATATAGTTTGCACGTGTTAAGCAGCGAGGATTATGTACAAGGAGGAAAAGCAATGAATATAAAAACGGAGCAAAGGTCCGCGAGCGGCCACGCATGGATGTTAAAATATCTCCAGCCTGCTGAGCGCTGGGAGGAAGCCTTGCCACTCGGCAACGGGCGTTTAGGCGGAATGGTATTTGGAGGAACCCGACAGGAACGTATTCAACTGAACGAGGATACGTTATGGTCCGGCTTCCCGCGGGATACGAATAATTACGAGGCATTACGCCATCTGAAGAAAGCCCGTGAGCTGATTGCGAGTCATAACTATGAGGAAGCCGAAAAGCTGGTCGAAGCCCAAATGCTCGGGGTAAATTGTCAATCCTACCAGCCGCTTGGTGATTTGTATGTGGATCAGCTTTTGGTAGATGAGATTTCGAGCTACCAGCGTGAGCTTGATCTAGATGCCGGAATTGCTGCTGTGCGATTTATGGTGGGACAAACGGGATACATAAGAGAAGCTTTCATCAGTGCGGCAGATCAGGTGCTTTGCCTTCATTATGCTGTGCTAGGGGACATACCACTAGAACTTGTCATCAATCTTAGCTCCCCTCATCGGCACCAAGTGAAAATAACAGCGCCGGGAGGACTGGCTCTATCTGGACAATGTCCAACTCATGTTGCCGATAATTATCGTCGGGATCACCCCAAGTCTGTGCTGTATGAGGATGGACAAGGCGTTCATTTTCAGACCCATCTGCAAGTGATTGTCGATGGTAAAGTCATTGCAGATGAGGGTAAAGCCCAGTCGACTACTGATTCCATTTCTAAACTTAAGGTAACAGGTACGCGAACGATTACTATTTTACTGGCAACGGCGACGAGTTTCCGCGGATTCGATCACATACCCACTCCGGATGGGGACAGGCTAAACGTGATCTGCCGTGACCAGTTGAATCAGGCTGCTGCATGGACCTACGAGGAATTGCGGAACCGACATATCAAGGAGCATCAAAGCCTATTCCGTCGGGTGGATTTGAGCTTAGGTAACAATCAGAGAGCCGCTTTACCTACCGACGAGCGGTTAATTGCCTATCGCGCGGGAGAACGCGATCCTGAGCTGGAGGCTTTGTACTTTCAATACGGCCGCTATCTGCTCATGGCCTCCTCCCGACCCGGAACACAGGCTGCCAATCTACAAGGCATATGGAATCAACATGTTCAGCCGCCATGGAACAGTGACTACACGACCAACATTAACACAGAGATGAATTACTGGCCGGCCGAGGTTTGCAATCTTAGCGAGTGTCATGAACCGCTGATCACAATGATTGAAGAACTGAGCAAGACCGGAGGGCGAACTGCCGCCATCCATTATGCTTGCAACGGTTGGACCGTGCATCATAACGTCGATCTCTGGCGGATGTCTTCCCCTACGGGGGGGTCAGCAAGCTGGGCGTTCTGGCCGATGGGTGGTGCCTGGCTTTCGCTTCACCTGTGGGAGCATTATGAGTTTAATCTAGAGCTGGATTTCTTACGGGAGAAGGCTTATCCACTGATGAAGGGTGCCGCTGTGTTCTGTTTAGATTGGCTGACGGAATCCCCAAGTGGGGAACTCGTGAGCAGCCCTTCGACCTCACCGGAGAACAAATTCTTGACACCTGATGGAGTACCTTGCAGCGTTTCCCAGGCAACGACGATGGATATGTCGATCATCCGCGAGTTGTTTGTCCGTTGTATCCAAGCGGCTGAACTGTTGAATACGGATTCAGATTTCTGCGCAAGCGTAACCCAAGCGCTAGCTAAGCTTGCTCCCTTCAAAATCAATCAGCAGGGTAAGCTGCAGGAATGGCAGGAGGATTTCCCGGAAAGCGAGCCGGGGCATCGTCATGTCTCTCACCTATACTCCTTGTACCCAGGTAATCAGATCAATCAGCAGCAGACACCGGATTTGGTGGAAGCCAGCCGCAGGACACTTGCCGGCCGGATTGCCAGCGGCGGCGGACATACGGGCTGGAGCTGCGCTTGGCTGATCAATATGTACGCGCGATTGCGTGAAGCAGACTCTGCTTATCGCTTTATTCATACCTTGCTGGCTCGCTCCACTTATCCCAACTTATTTGATGACCATCCTCCTTTTCAAATTGATGGCAACTTTGGGGGGACTGCGGGGATCGCTGAATGCTTACTGCAAAGTCATCTGCAGCAGTTGGATCTCCTTCCGGCTTTGCCTAAGGAATGGACGGATGGCTATGTGTCCGGTCTGAAGGCAAGAGGTGGCTTCACTGTGGACATCGAGTGGGAGAACGGCAAGCTTACCTCTGCCCGAATTGTATCGAGCAAGGGAGGAGCCTGCCACATCAGCAGCGCTACTCCATTTACGGTTCGTGATAGAACTGCAACGCTAGATGTTGAGGGTAGCTATCATGTGGATTTTGAAACGGAAGTTATGGGTGTTTATCAGGTTTCCGTTGGATAGAACGACCTATATTGACTTATTGACCTAAACAGGTGACCTAAGTATTCTTGAGCTAATCTAGGAACCTAAGCTAATCAGGCTAACATGCATTTTCAGGGGGATAAGACCTTGAAATGTGCATGTTTTCTTTTACTTGAAAGCACGTAGAGTTGGACCAAATGGTCTCAAGGAGAGATGATAATGTCCAAAATTTAATGCGTTTCCATTTGAAAATGCGGACAATTGCTGGTTCAATTTCGCTCCCTGCTATTGAGATTGGAGACGGGCAGCAATCTTGGTTTACCGGCTCGTGCGCTATCCATAATTCACTAGAGAAGCAGGATGTGTATATCTGCTTAATAGGTGACCTGAGAATCAGCCACTTCAAGTTTATTCGCTAAAGCTTTTGTAGGTGTATTCTAGTACCCGCTGTGGACACTTAACAAAAGGTGTTCAGGCAGTGGGTATTTTTTTGCGTAATAGAATGATGAAATTGTATTTTTTAAATCTAAATAAAAACAATCATTATCCTATACCTTGACACTCAAGG
>JAIMBU010000347.1 GCA_023511325.1 Gorillibacterium sp. | reverse complement strand
TAGTTCACCGCGTGGAATGCGGCGACCATCATTAAATAGCAATGGAGCGATAAACAGGACGAAGAATAACTCTGGATCAAGCGGTAGATGAAACTTATAAGGCAAGATAGCTAGAAAAATTCCCAAGGCAATTTGAATAAGGGGTATGGGTACAAAAAGAATGAACCGGTGTAGGATATTAGACAAACCGATTAGCGAAAGCATGACCAGCACAATAATAAAGGTTTCCATCCATTCATCTCCATCCTTTTTAGGGTTTACAAGCACTGTTCCCATCCTTAGATTGAGAACTCACTCGCCGATATGATATAATGTTTTTTAACTACACGAGAATTTATCAGCTTTTATCGGGACAATAACGATTTCACTCACTCCAAAAATGGAGTATTTATATACTTTACCACAACAGATGCAAATAGATGATAAGTGAATACGGATGTGCATTGGTAAACTCATGGTGTCAAAGGACGCCTCTAAACGTTTATCCTTGTCTGAAGTCAAGTCACGGAAGCGGGGAAGCAAGGTGCTCGAACGAATCAATCAGCCTCAAGATTTGAAAGCTTTTACGATAGCGGAACTGGAGTCCGTTGCCTTGGAGATTCGTCGATTTCTCATTGAGAAACTGTCTGTCACCGGGGGGCATTTGTCTTCTAATCTAGGGATCGTTGAATTGACACTGGCACTCCATTACTACTACAACAGTCCAGTAGATAAACTTGTTTTTGATGTTGGACATCAATCCTACGTTCATAAGATTTTGACGGGTCGCAAAGATAACTTCGATGGTCTGCGTAAATACAAAGGCATGTGCGGTTTTATCAAAAGATCAGAAAGCGAGCATGATGTCTGGGAAGCCGGTCACAGCAGTACGTCATTGTCTGCAGCTATGGGTATGGCGATGGCCAGAGATTATGCCGGTCAGAAGAACAATGTGGTAGCCATCATTGGAGATGGGGCACTTACAGGTGGCATGGCCTTCGAAGCGTTGAATCACATCGGTCATGAGCAAAGAAAGCTTACCGTTATCTTAAATGACAATGAGATGTCCATTGCGCCTAACGTTGGTGCGATGCACAATTACTTAAGTAAGATTCGTGCTGATAAGCATTATAAGAAGGCTAAGGAAGAGATTGAAAGCTTACTTAGGAAAATCCCAGCGGTTGGTGGTACGCTGGCGAAGACGGCTGAGCGTGTAAAGGATAGTATGAAGTATTTACTGGTGCCGGGTGTTCTTTTTGAAGAGCTTGGCTTAACCTATTTCGGTCCGGTGGATGGTCATAATATAGCCCAACTACTAGAGACGATTAAGCAAGCGGATAAAGTCAAAGGGCCGGTGCTCATTCATGTTATCACCGTAAAAGGCAAGGGCTACACTCATGCCGAAGCTGATTCTTATACTTGGCATGGGGCGAGTCCGTACAAAATCGAGTCGGGCCAAATGATCAAAGCGGTTGGTGCCCCGATGTACACAGATGTGTTCGGCAACATGTTGATAAAGCTTGCTGAGCATGATGAGCGAATTATTGCGATTACCCCAGCTATGCCAGGTGGCTCAGGGCTGATGAAATTCGCGGCACGATTCCCGGGTCGCATGATCGACGTTGGAATTGCCGAACAGCATGCGGCAACCTTATGTGCTGCACTTGCCCAAGAGGGTTTAAAACCAGTTTTTGCAGTCTATTCAACCTTTCTGCAGCGGGCATACGACCAAGTTGTCCACGATATCTGTCGACAAAACTTAAATGTTACCTTTGCCATTGATCGTGCTGGTTTTGTAGGTCCAGACGGGGAAACCCATCAGGGCGTATACGATATTGCATTCTTACGGAGTATTCCCAATTTAGTAATCATGATGCCAAGAAATGAGAATGAACTACAGCGGATGATGCTGACAGCTCATCAGTATGATCAGGGTCCCATTGCCTACAGGTATGCACGTGTCAATGGAACAGGGGTCAAGCTAGATAATGAAGTTATGCCGATTCCGATTGGTTCATGGGAAACGGTACGTGAAGGAGAACGAATTGCCGTTCTTGCGGTAGGTCCTATGGTTGAACTTGCTGAGGAAGCTGCTGACCTTTTGCGCCCACAAGGCATTCAACTTAAGGTAATTAATGCTCGGTTCATCAAGCCTTTGGATGGGGCGATGTTGGATCAACTGGCTAAATTTAATTTCCAAATTATTACGATAGAAGAAGGCGCTCGTCTTGGTGGCTTCGGCAGTGCTGTGCTGGAATATTATGCGGATAATGAAATATATAACATGCAGGTTAAATCATTGGCGGTACCTGATTATTTTGTGGAGCATGGCTCCATTAAAGAGCAACGTCAAGAAGTCGGACTAACTGCTGAGAATTTAACTGCTGAGATCCAAAAGTTTCTTTCTCATTCCTTTAAGAAAACAAGTATCAGCTAAACCATTTTTCTTGGACGTAGAAAAGGAGATTAGAGTTTGAACGATAAAGAACGGGTTGACCTATTGCTAGTGGAACAGGGTTTTTTTGATAGCAGGGAGAAAGCAAAGGCCGCCTTAATGGCAGGCCTTGTTTTTGCGGGTACAGAGCGCATTGAAAAAGCAGGAACTAAGATTTCCCGGCAAACGGTAATAACCGTAAAAGGGGCGATTCATCCCTATGTAAGCCGTGGTGGATTGAAGCTGGAGAAGGCACTCAAGCATTTTGATATTGATGTTCAGGGAGCCATTATGCTGGATGTTGGCGCGTCAACAGGAGGCTTTACGGATTGTGCTTTACAGAATGGAGCCGCTCACGTCTATGCTGTCGATGTCGGGTACAATCAGTTGGATTGGTCGATTAGAAGCGATACCCGAGTTACCGTTATGGAACGGATTAACTTTCGCTATTTAAAAAAAGAAGAACTGCCGGGGGAGGAGCTCCCTAATTTCGCAACCATTGATGTATCCTTTATTTCTCTGAAGCTGATTTTGCCCCCACTCACTGAAATCCTGCTTCATGGGGGTGAGGTTGTTGCGTTGATCAAACCTCAATTTGAAGCAGGGCGAGATAAGGTTGGTAAATCCGGCGTAATCAGGGATTCCGCGGTTCATCGAGAAGTGCTGCAGACGGTGCTTGGCTTCGCGGCAACGATGGGTTATCACCTACTGGGACTTACGTTCTCACCCATTACTGGTGGCGAGGGCAATATTGAATTTCTTGCCCATTGGAAGCTGGTGGGTGCTCCAGAGCAACTGGAGCAGATTGTACTTAACGAACGAATCGCACAGACGGTTGCTGCTGCATCCTCAAGCTTCTCTTCTTAACGATATAAATTTTATTTCAAATGTAGTTGTTATTTCAAACAAAAGCAGGAGTTATTTCATAAAAAGGCGAATATATATTCGGGTGATCTTATGGAGAATGGCTCAGGTTTCGTCTTGATACTGTTGGTTGTTATATTGCTTATCTGGGGGCTTCGCGCACTTCGCACATGGTGGATGTCAGCGCCCCATACCTCAAGCGCGGTTGAAGTTGATGAGGAAATTCCGGTGACAGAAGCCGTTGCTCTCTTGGAGAGATCAGGCTTTGAGGTGATGACGCTAAAGCGGCGTATTCCCCTATTCATTACGGTGGATGGTGGGGCTGAAGAAGGTGGAACGGACCTTCGCAGCCGAGTCCTTATTGATCATTTTGCCCGGAAAGAGGATAAACTATATGTTGTTAAGATTGATAAGATGGTAAACCCGTTGGAATGGACAGGCAGTGGACTCCGGGACCAACTGTTGGTTTATGCCTTGCTATATGAGGAGGCTGAAGGTATCGTTGTGGTCAATTCAGAGACGAAACGAATTTCTGTCGTGCAATTTGAAATCGGTGAATAAGACATGCTCACGAGAGGAGTCAGCGAATGAAGGGTAAGCGACATATGAAAATCAAGGAAATTCTGGCAACACGAGAGATTGAAACCCAAGACGATCTGGTTACCTTACTGAGTAATGCTGGATTCTCGGTTACCCAAGCAACAGTTTCTCGAGATATTAAGGAAATGCATTTGATCAAAACTCCAATGGTTGACGGAAGATACAAATATGCTGTGCCTACTGATCCACGATTTAACCCGTTACAGCGTTTGAAACGGGCATTGGTTGATCAATTTGTCGGGATTGATTATACGGAGAATCTGGTGATCATCAAGAGTTCGCCAGGTACCGCTAATTCATTAGGCGCATTGATCGACATCATTGAATGGGAAGGCATCATGGGAACCATCTGTGGAGACGATACGGTGCTTGTCATTTGTCGGACGAAAGATAAAAGCATTCAGTTTGTGAACGAGATCATGAATATGCTGGGGTGATAAACCGTGCTAACCGAACTCCATATTCGCAATTTAGCAGTTATTGAATCCGTTCAGCTTTCCTTCAACCATGGTTTTCAGGTTTTAACGGGGGAGACCGGCGCAGGGAAATCAATTATTATCGATGCTCTTGGTTTGGTTGCAGGAGGCAGAGCTTCTGCTGATCTTGTTCGTCACGGGAGCGACAAAGCTGAGATTGAAGCCGTGTTTGATATGCCAATCGGCCATCCGATCTGGGGCGTACTGGAGAAGATGGGCGTTGTCGCTAATGCTGACGAAACGATTATCATTAAACGTGACGTAACCGCAACCGGCAAAAGCACGAGTCGGATCAACGGGCAACTGGTTAATCAATCGATGCTGAAAGAAGCAGGCGAGTGGTTGGTGAACATTCACGG
>JAIMBU010000346.1 GCA_023511325.1 Gorillibacterium sp. | reverse complement strand
AGGGGTTATCGCGTAGATGGGAATACCTTGCTCCTTGTACGTGGCTATATATTTAACAAAATAATTAGCGTAAGTGGGCATTATTTGGGTATCCTCCATGTTCAAGGAGCCGGCGTTTAATTCTTGACCCGTTTTCATCCAGGCAGGTGCTGACCAAGGGGAGCCGAGAATCTTTAAGTCCTTATGTAAGGCCAAGGATTTCTGCAATACTTTAATCACATCAGCATCTTTCTCGATTGAGAAATGCTTGAGGTCATAGTCTGCGCCCGATTCCACATCATCATAGGTGTAACTTCCATCGACATTAAAATCCGATGCTCCGATGGTATGGCGCACGAATCCAATATTGATTCCTTGTGGCGTGAACAATTCCTTAAGCAACAAGTCCTGCTGCTCTGTATTCAGCTTCTGATTAATCAGATATGCGGAGGAACCGGTAATAGCTGCGCCAAAGCCATCGATGGTTTGGTGGGTTTCATTTTCCCGGATGTCTATGCTGGGAAAGGCTTTGTCTGTTCTTATGCTGTCAAAATGAAGCGGAGCCTGCAACTCCAGGAGATGAGCTTGATCACCGGTCGTTAACCACACATCAACGGACGACCCTTTAGCTTGATGCTTGAACGGAGATAATGTGGGTAATTGAATGATAAGCAGCACGACAACACATATACAAATGAAGCCAATGAGGATTAATGCTAACTTCTTTTTAGCTTTCATGACACACCCCTTATGAAATCGTTATCAAACATGAAAAAGAAGAATATAAACATGAAACTTAATGAATAAGCCGATATTTCCACAATCACAGTAAATTCATTGTATAGATATGATGAAATCGATTTCATTTAGTATTATAACAGGAACTCCCATCTTTCGAAAAGAGGGGTTGCTTAAATAGTGAACTGCGAGCTATGTGTTAAATATGATAGGATAGGCTCAAGTGGTGGCGGCGGGGTTATAATAAGCCTCAGAAGGTTTTTCTGAAAGGAGCCATGAACCGTGTATACGATTCTTATCATAGAAGACGACGAGAAAATTGCCCAACTGCTGAGTACGGCAATCTCTAAATATGATTTCAACATCAACGTGGTGGAGGATTTCAATCGAGTGTTGGACCATTTTCTTGAGACGAAACCTGATCTTGTGCTGCTAGATGTCAATCTGCCCAAATATGACGGGTTTTACTGGTGCCGGCAGATTCGTGCCAAATCGATTTGTCCGATCGTGTTTATTTCAGCGAGAGACAGCCAGATGGATCAGATCATGGCACTGGAGAACGGTGCGGATGATTACATAACGAAGCCGTTTGATAGTGAAATTGTCATCGCCAAGATTCGCAGTCAATTGCGTCGAGCCTATGGTTCCTATGCCTCTGGGCAGGAGCAAGAGCGAACCATCGCAAGCGCCGGTCTGCTCATGTATCCAGAACGGTATATGGTTTCTTTTGCCGGCCGTTCGGTAGAACTGACCCAGAAAGAAGCGGCTCTGCTGGAAGTGCTGATGCTGAAGGAAGGTCGTGTCGTCAGTCGGGAACGGCTGCTGGATCTTATGTGGGAGGACCAGCATTTTATCGACGATAACACGTTAAACGTATATATCACGAGGGTCCGGCGAAAGTTGAAGGATTTAGGTGCAGGGGATCTTATTGAAACCGTCAGGGGAGCGGGCTACCGAATCTTTCTAGAAGCGGAGATTCCACTATGAAACTTTTCTGGAGAGAGCATACATCACTCATTTTTTGTTTCGCCCTCCAAATGATTCTGGTGCCACTCCTCTATGCACTCACTGGTGAAGGACGAACACTCGCCATCATGCTATACGGAGTAACTCTGAGTGGGGTAATGCTGGTGCTTTATCTTGGCTACCATTATATCTCTCATCGTTCGATGTACAAGGAACTGTCGATAGAGATCCCATCCGTAGAATTTTCTAATCCACCCCTAGGTGCTTCGCCACTGCCAGAGGCCATGCATGAACGGATCAGTCATCTCGAATATCTCTACCGGGAGCAACTGCAACTGCACCAGAATCAAACGGAGCAGCATCTCGCTTTCATCAACCGCTGGGTTCACCAGATGAAGACTCCGCTCTCCGTCATTCAGCTAACGCTTCCAGAGCTCGACGATGCGCATGCCGATAATATCCGGGAGGAGCTTGACCGAATACGCAAAGGGCTGGAGATGGTCATCTATACGGCACGACTGGAACGGTTTGAACAGGATTTTTCTGTAGAAGCAGTAAACTTGCGCGCAGCGGTCAATAAAGTGATAGTAGAAAGCCGCAAACTGTTTATCCGTAAAGGAATCACGCCGGAATTCAATATTGATCACAACCTGGCAGTGTATACCGATGCGAAATGGTTCCGCTTCATACTGGATCAGATTTTAACGAATGCCGTTAATTATTCCGGCGGGCCGGGTAAAAAGATAACACTGACCTCAGAAGAGATGGGAGAGAATGTGAAGCTTCACATCCGTGATCAGGGAATTGGCATCAGCGCGGAGGATATCGGCCGGGTATTTCATCCTTACTTTACCGGTGAGCGAGGACGACAATATCATGAATCGACGGGCATGGGGCTTTATCTGGTTCGCGAAATTGCCCAGAGGCTCAGCCATACGGTGGAGCTGCAATCCGAACCTGGCAAAGGCACAACCGTCACATTAACCCTGCGTAAAGCTGTAAACCCGAGCACACCTCAATGAAGAGGTGTGTTTTTGTTAAGTCCCTTCCCATGCGAACGAAAAAGCGAACATAACCTTATGCGATCTATAAGGTACTGTACAGCTAAATCCATAGCAGCCTCTGGCAGCAGACTGTAAAGTAAAGGTATGGCTTTGAACTCATCAAGGCTAAAATAATCGAAGGAAAAACCGAAAGGGGAACAAGTGCATGAACATATTGGAAGTGAAGGACTTAAATAAGGTATATTCGGGCAAAGTGGCTACCCAAGCCCTAACAGATATCCACCTCACCATTCAAAAAGGGGAATTCGTGGGCATTATGGGTCCATCGGGTAGCGGCAAAACGACGTTGCTGAACATGGTTTCCACCATTGATCGTCCAAGCTCGGGTGAAGTCAAGATCGGTGGTGCTGATCCTTACCGGATGAAGAAAAGTGAGCTTGCGACCTTTAGGCGCAGACAGCTCGGCTTCGTCTTCCAAGATTTTAATCTGTTGGACACACTCACCGTTGCGGAGAACATTGTCCTTCCGCTGACGCTGGACAGACGTCCGCTGAAGGAAATGGATAAGCAACTGGGGCAGATTTCCTCCCGGCTGGGGATTGACGATATTTTGAACAAAAGGGTGTACGAAATTTCCGGTGGTCAACGCCAGCGTACCGCGATTGCCCGAGCGATCATTACAGCACCCGTGCTTCTCCTAGCGGACGAGCCAACAGGGGCACTCGATTCCAACTCCGCGCGCATCGTTATGGAATCACTAGCTGAGATCAACGAGAAGGATAAAACCACGCTGATGCTGGTCACTCATGATCCGCTAGCGGCAAGCTATTGTAACCGAATTGTTTTCATCAAGGATGGCAAGCTGGCAGCCGAGATTCATCGCGGCGAGAGCAGGCAGAGCTTCTTCCAGAAAATCATTGATACGCTATCGTTCTGGGGAGGGAATGCGAGTGAACTTTCCTCAATTCGCGTATAAGAACGTCCGACGCAATGCCCGAGCATATACCGCCTATCTGCTGAGCAGCGCATTTATGGTGATGATATTCTTCACCTATGCCGTATTCATCTACCATCCGCAGCTCGCAAACTCCTCAATGGGCAAAATGACCCGCACGAGCATGAGCATCGCCACGGCTATTGTCTATGTATTCGCCTTTTTCTTCGTGCTTTATTCAATCAGTGTGTTTCTAAAGTCGCGCAATCATGAATTTGGTATCCTGACCATCCTGGGTGCAGAGGCCAAACAGATCAACACGCTAATCCTGTTGGAGAATATGATTATCGGTGCGGTGGCGATTATTTCCGGAATTTTGAGTGGACTGCTGTTATCCAAAATGTTCTTGCTTGTCAGTTCAAAGGTCATTGATATGGACGAGTTGCCTTTCTACTGGCCAGCCAAAGCCATCCTACTGACGACAATCGCATTCACTGCACTGTTTCTAGTTATTTCGTTATTCACGTTGTTGTTTATCAACCGCAATCAAGTATTAGAGTTGCTTACTGGTACCAGCAAGCCCAAGAAAGAACCCAAAGCCAACTTCCTGCTGGCACTGTTTGGGGCCATCCTACTAGTAATTGGATTTAAAGCACTTCGTGTGGAGACCTTTACCAGTTACCCAAGCCTATTGATCTTAGCCGCGGTTACAGGGATTGCTGGAACCTACTTTTTCTACTCCCAGCTATCTGTCTGGGCAGTTCGTATGCTGCAAAAGAATCGTAGATACAGTTGGAAGGGCACCAACCTGCTGTGGACGTCCGAAATGAGTTATAAGATCAAGGACAATGCCAGAATGCTGTTTTTGGTCACTGTTGTAACGGCACTTGCCTGCATGAGCGTTGGTTTTGTATTGGCCGCACAGCAATCGGTTCGATCGGATTTTGTAAACAATCCCTTTGCGTTTACCTATACCGAATTGAAAGATGGCAATGAAAAGGTGATACAAAAGGAACTTGCGGAAATCGACCAGCGTCTGCAAAAGGCAGGTTTGTCTTACCAACAGATTCAAGTTGAATCGTTGAACATGAACATAGCAAATAGCG
>JAIMBU010000345.1 GCA_023511325.1 Gorillibacterium sp. | reverse complement strand
CGGATTTCGTCGAGTGTGGGAAACCCTTTATTCTCCTTCTCGATGAATGTCATCAGGTGAATCAGCAGCATCGCTTCTGTTTCTGAAAGCCCCATTCTTGCATAGGAGGTTAAGAACAAATGAGAGACGTTTACGCTACCCGACCTTAAACCGGCCTGCAATCCTTCAGCCAACACGATAAGATTCTGCTTCTTCACTCTCATCGGCATCCCCCAAAGCACACCATTATGGATACAGACGGTTGAGAAGACGTGGAAATGGAATCGTCTCCCTTACGTGATCCAATCCACAAATCCAAGCAACTGTTCTTTCTAAGCCAAGACCAAACCCCGCATGAGGCACAGTACCATATTTTCGCAGATCCATATACCATTGGTAGGCATCTGTAGAAAGCTCGTGCTCTTTGAAGCGCTCTTCCATCAGCTCGGGATCATCAATCCGTTGACTACCACCGATGATTTCCCCATAGCCTTCAGGAGCGATCATATCCGCACACAGCACCACTTCCGGACGATTTGGATCAGGTTTCATATAAAAAGCCTTAATCTTTGTTGGGTAATGAGTGATAAAAACTGGCTTTTCATATTTCTCAGCAATAGCTGTTTCGTGAGGGGCACCAAAATCTTCTCCCCAAGGAATCTCAAAACCATTTTCATTGAGGAAAACGATCGCCTCATCATAAGTGATTCGTGGGAATGGGGCTTGAATCGCTTCCAGCTTGGGGATATCCCGTTCCAGGGTTTCCAGCTCTTTGCGACAGTTTGCGACTACATACTGAATAACATACGAAACGAACTGTTCTTGGACCACGAGGCTTTCTTCCAGATCTGTAAACGCCATCTCTGGCTCGATCATCCAAAATTCGATCAGATGACGACGTGTTTTGGACTTCTCGGCCCGAAAGGTTGGGCCAAAGGAATACACCTTGCCAAGCGCCATAGCAGCCGCTTCCATGTACAATTGACCACTCTGCGTCAGAAAAGCATCTTCATCAAAATATTTGGTGTGAAACAATTCCGTAGTACCTTCACAAGAAGACGGGGTTAAGATGGGTGGATCAACCAAACGGAAGCCACGATCATCAAAAAACTTCTGCACTGCGCGAATGATCTGGGCACGAATAATCAGAACCGCCCTTTGGCGCGGACTGCGAATCCACAGGTGACGGTGATCCATCAAATAGTCTACCCCATGTTCCTTAGGGGTGATGGGATAGTCAACAGCAACCTGAATAATCTCAATACCCGTGACTGTTAATTCAAAACCGCTTTGACTGCGCGCTTCTTCTCTGACAAGTCCCGTTATGTACAGGGAGCTTTCTTGTGTAAGCGATTTCGCTGCTTCCCACGCTTCCTCAGATACTTCACTTTTAACGACAACAGCCTGAATGTAACCCGTGCCATCCCGCAGTTGCAAAAACTGAATTTTACCACTCGAACGTTTATTGTTCACCCAAGAGCCTATCGTTACTTCTTGACCTACATGATTGCTAACTTCGCTAATCGTACTTTTTGTAGCCATAAGATCCTCCTTGAGATTGTCCATTTCTTATATTCTATTGTACAGTTTCTTCACCATTTTTGCACTTTAAGCCATTGCACTGATACTGCAATAAATCCAAAAATGAAGAACCGACCAGCTATGAAGTTGGTCGGTTCTTCAACTCAATTCACGGGATAAATCAATCGGCAGATTTCACCTTACTTAAACCTGTCATTAAATTACGCTTGGGTGCCACTGATCAAACGATAGGTATCGCGAGCAATTACTAATTCTTCGTTAGTAGGAATAACAAGTACTTCTACCTTGGAATTGCTCGAAGAAATACGTCGAGGGTCATCATTACGAATAGCGTTCAGTGACTTGTCCAATTCAACCCCGAGATAAGTTAGGTTTTCACAAACCGCTTCTCGAACAATGATCGAATTCTCGCCGATTCCAGCTGTAAAGACAATGACATCCACACCATTCATCGCTGCTGCATAGGCACCAATGTACTTGCGCAACCGATATTCGTACATATCGAATGCAAGTGTGCAGTTTGGATCTCCAGCGGCCCTACCATCCGTGATTTCCCGCATATCGCTGCTGATACCGGAAATAGCGAGCAAACCACTGTGTTTATTAAGCATAGAGTTGACTTCATTTACCGTTAAATCTTCTTTATTCATCACATAAGGCACGATCGCTGGATCCAGGTCACCACTGCGCGTTCCCATCATCAGGCCTTCAAGCGGCGTCATGCCCATGGAAGTGTCCACAGATATTCCGTTTAATATCGCTGTTAGACTGCCTCCATTACCGATATGACAAGTGATAATCTTTAAATCCTTAATTGGCTTTTTGAGAAATTCAGCAGCTATTCTACTGACATATTGATGCGATGTACCGTGTGCTCCGTAACGACGAACTTTGTATTTGTTATAAAGCACCCGGGGAATGGCATAGAGATACGCCTTCTCTGGCATCGTTTGATGAAAAGCCGTATCAACGACCACAACCTGAGCAACTCCAGGCATGTTGGCTTCCGTTGCATTAATGCCCATCATCGCTGCCGGATTATGCAGCGGAGCTAAATCGATAAGCTCTCTAATCTTTTCTTTAGCCACACGGTCAACGATCATAGATTCCTTAAAATACTCTCCTCCATGAACGACACGATGGCCTACAGCCTCGATTTCGGTAACAGATTTAAGTACACCTTGTTCTTTGTGAACTAACTTATCCAAAACCTTACGTATTGCCGTGTTATGCTCAAGGATTTCGCTAACTTCCGTAATGGTTTCTCCACCTGTAGGTTTGTGTGTCAGAATCGATGAGTCCATGCCAATTCGCTCGACAAGTCCTTTAGCGAGCACGGATTCGTTTGTCATATCATATAGTTGATACTTTAACGATGAACTGCCTGAATTAATTACTAGTACCTTCATACCCGGACACCGTCCTTGTTATAGTGAAAGAAGCCTTCACCCGACTTGACGCCGAGTTGACCTGCTCGTACCATCTTCTTCAATAGATAATTGGGGCGGAATTTTAATTCTCCATATTCCCGGAACATCTTGCTAAGTGCAGCATAAACAGAATCTAGTCCAAAACGGTCACACATTTCAAGCGGACCATGTTTAAGATCATAGCCATCACGCATGGCGATGTCGATATCTGCTGCTGAAGCAACACCCTCAGCAAAAACAGTAATCGCCTCGTTAATCAAAATACAGATCAACCGAGTAGTCACCAATCCGGGAGATTCATAAACCTGAATCCCTGTTTTCTGTAAAGTTTCTTCGAGAAAGTTTTGGGTGAGCCCAAAAATCTCATCAGAAGTACGGATTCCCCGGACTACTTCCACAACATCAATTTCAGTCATCGGCGTAAGAAAATGCAGCCCAATCACACGTTCGGGGTTATTACAAACGCCCGCAATTTCAGTTAAGCTCAGGGTAGATGTTGTACTAGCAAGAATAACATCAGGTGCACAAACCGCATCCAACTTAAGAAAGATATCCTTCTTGTTGTCAAGATCCTCTGTCGTGGCTTCAATCACCATCTGACAAGTTTTAAATTCTTCAATGGTACTTGCTTTACGCAAATGAGATAAGATAAGTTTCTTCTCCGTTTGTGTAATCCCCCATTTTTCAATCTGCTTGTCGAGTGTGTTGCTAATTGAAGACAAAGCATTATTGAATTTTTCTTGGGAGGTTTCCAGCATGTAAACATCCAGCCCGCTTTTGGCAAGCATCTCGGCAATGCTTTGTCCGATTGTCCCGATTCCGATCAAACCAATTTTCGCAAAAAGCATACAATCACCCGTTTCTTTCCATAATCTTGTCGAATACTGTTCCATTTCCGTTGAAAATTTAGCACTATTTTAAATCATACAATGTTTCCAAGTAATTTTCATCTAATTACACAGATCGTTCACAATTCAGAGGCGATCTTTTTTGACAAATTCCACTTAGCAACAAAAGACGCACCCGCTATTATTATGGATGCGTCCGTTACATTCTAACAATGAGTACTGGCAACAGCTTAAATATTTTCCTGGATTAAGCCGTCGTTTTTTGTTTCATGCTGTGCAGGAGTTCACGGAATTGTTCCCCAGATAACACTTCTTCTTTGATCAAGATGGCCAGTGACTGATGAAACACATCGCGATCCCGTTCGAGAATTTCCCGGGTACGCTCAGTCAATTGCTCAATGATGCGGTTATTTTCCTTCATCAACTCATCCTTCGTCACCATCTGACGATCGATAATGCCAAGTGAAGTTAAACCGGAGTCCATCATTGTTTTTACTAGATTTAAGACCTGATCAAAATCATTACGTGAGCCGGTGCTACGGTTGCCGTAGAACATTTCTTCAGCCACGGAACCACCAAGTGCAATCATCATGCGATCTTCTAGTTCTTGCTTTGTGTAGAGATATTGATCTGCTTGCGGATTATGACGGACATAACCTAAGGCTTGTCCTCTTGGGCTAAGCGCAATCTGCGAAACAGAGCCAGACTTCACGACTTCCGCTACTATAGCATGTCCAAGCTCATGAAAAGCAACACGTTCACGCTCCGTTTTCGTGCTCTCCCGATCAGAACGTTCCCCCATCATCACCTTATCTACGGCGGATGAAAGATGTCGATGCTCAATAACATCGCTATTCTCTCGCATGGCATATACGGCCGCTTCATTCATCAAGCTTTCCAACTGTGCCCCGGAAAAGTTAAAGGATTCATCCGCTACTTTCTCTAAATC
>JAIMBU010000344.1 GCA_023511325.1 Gorillibacterium sp. | reverse complement strand
ATCAGGGAGTGCAACGGATTCACCCCGCTTTATTGCCGCAAAAAGTGGACCTGAGGGTACGCCCATTTCCAGCAACTGATTTACATCTAGACGGCCGGGACGATCCTTCTCGGTAACACGAAACCCAAAGCATTCAATGCGATGGTCGACATGCTGAGCTTCAACAATGAACCGTTCATTCTCAAAAACAATGCCAGGCTCAATCTCGATGAACTCGGCTGGATATTTGACTCGACTTTCGCTAAGCCTCATCGCAGTGCGAACGAATTCGCTGATTCCTTTGGGCCCGTAAAGCACCAATGGAACTTCCGCCCCCTGATTGGATCTCGTGGAGAGTAATCCCGGAATGCCGAAGATGTGATCCCCGTGCAGATGCGTGATGAACAGCTTGTTAATGCGGCCAAGCTTAATTGAAGTACGCAGAATTTGATGCTGCGTACCCTCGCCGCAATCAAACATCCAGCATCCTTCACCTTCCTCGTGCAGATGAAGGACCGAAGACGTGACATTACGCCATTTGCCAGGGGTTCCGGCTCCTGTTCCAAGAAATGTAATCTCCATTGAGCTCTCTCCGATCACGATTTAATGTTTTAATGGTGGGTGGGTGGGTGAAAAGTGCCTTGCTGCGTGGTCTGGAATGGGGTTCCAATCGCCAGTTATTTTCGGATGGCCTGATTAGACTTAAAGGCTGCCATCCGAAAATAAAAGCGAACGCTACGCTTTTCCACCCCATTCCGACCACTCCGCCGGCATTTCACCGCAGTTTACCTTCTTAAAACCATTCGCACCTTCACTTTCGTTCGCCTTGTATAAAAACAATCGATAACCATCACCTCGGGCTCGGTTATGCAAGGCTTAAATCGATAACCATCGCTCTGCTCGGTTATTAAACCTTGAGTGAAACCCACGATAACCTTCACTTCGTTCGGTTATTAAGTTCTAAACCACTGTAACCTTCACTTCGTTCGGTTATTAAGTTCTAAACCACTGTAACCTTCACTTCGTTCGGTTATTAAGTTCTAACCCACGATAACCTTCACTTCGTTCGGTTATTAAGTTCTAAACTACTGTAACCATCACTTTGCTCGGTTATTAAGTTCTAAACCGGTAACCATTACCTTCGGGCAGGTTAACTTAAAATTTGCTTATATCGTTAAACTTTCTCTACGTTAAAGTATTGGGCTTGTGGATGAGCGAACACCATCGCGGATACAGAAGCCTCCGGATCCATCATGAAGCCTTCGGTCAGGGTAACACCGATATCCTCCGGTTTCATCAAGCGGAATAATGGACCTTGATCTTCAAGATTGGGGCATGCCGGGTAACCAAAAGAAACGCGGATGCCTTGGTAACGAGCGCCGTGGCGCTGTTTCATGGTCATCTCTTGTGGGTCGGGGAAACCCCAAGTATCCCGCATGATGTGATGAACACGCTCGGCGAAAGACTCAGCAATTTCTAATGCACAAGACTGGACAGCATGGGATTTTAGGTAATCTCCATTATTCTTGTATTGTTCAGATAGCTCTCGAATACCATGACCTGCAGTGACCACGATAAAGCCAACATAATCCATTATTCCACTTTCGACAGTTTTTAGAAAATCAGCGAGGCATAAGAAAGGTTCTACATCCTGACGTGGGAACGAAAACCGTTCCAAAACCCGTGTATGGTCTTCGGGATCGTAGACTAGAATGTCATTTCCTTCACTTTGTGCCGGGAAAAAGCGATACATCGCATGAGCCCGGATCAATTCTTGCTTCTCTGCTTCTGCGAGAATGCCATCCACGGTTTCCTTCAACTGAATTGCCTTGGTATCGCCTGCTTTCAGCAGCTTTTCCACGGAACCGCGAAGGCCCAAATGCTTGCCCAGCAACATCTCCCAATTGACGTAAGGGAGCAGATAATTAAGCGGATAATTCTTCAGAATATGCCGTTCAGTGTCAGGTGCAAGATAAACAGGAGCTTCTTGACTGATTGAGGTGTTCCGCGCCCAGGTTAACGTCACCCCCTCTTGATTCTTGCCAGTTCCCTGCACAAAAGAAGCATGACTATCGCGCAATTCCTCCACCAGCTTCAGACGTTTATCCGGATCACTGAGCTTATTGGCAATATCAAGTCCATCCATGGCGTCTTTAGCGTAGAGGACAAGTCCCTCATACTCCGGCTGAATTCGCGTTTTGGTAAATTTACGGGTCAAAGCGGCCCCACCCACGAGGATCGGAACATCAATGCCGGCATTACGTAGATCCTGTGCGGTGATAATCATCTGCTGAGCGGATTTGACTAACAATCCAGAAAGCCCAATGGCATCCGGTTTTTCCTTATGAAAAGCTTCGATCATCTTCTCAGGTGGCACTTTTATGCCCAAATTGATGATTTGGTAGCCGTTATTAGATAATATGATTTCAACTAGGTTTTTGCCTATGTCATGGACGTCACCTTTGACGGTGGCCAGCAGAATCTTACCTTTGACGGCAGTCTCGTCTTTTTCCATAAAATCTTCTAGATAATTAACAGAGGATTTCATCACCTCGGCACTTTGCAGCACCTCAGCTACGATCAGTTCATTATTATTGAACAGTCGCCCAACTTCCTCCATCCCCTTCATCAAGGGACCATTTATAATTTCGAGTGGTGTGTACTGGGCACGGGCTAGCTCAATATCTGCGATAAGCCCTTCCTTGGTTCCTTCAACGACATAGCCAGCCAAGCGTTCCTCAAGTGTAAGGGTGCTAGCCACAACGAGCTTCTCTACCTTTTTGACCCGGAAAAAAGCAACAAATTCGGCCAACGTCTCATCATTCGTGTTGAAAATAAGTTCCTCCGCCAGCAATCGTTCGTTCTCTGGAAGAGAAGCATAACGTTCCAGCTTTTCTGTATTGATGATCGTATAGTCAAGCCCTGCTTTTGTGCAGTGATAAAGGTAAACGGTATTCAGAACCTCACGCCCAGCCGGTGGCAAACCAAAGGACACGTTGCTGAGACCGAGAATGGTTTGGCATTTGGGCAAGGCTTCTTTGATCAGGCGAATGCCTTCAATCGTCTCCCCTGCTGAGCCAATATATTGCTGATCCCCTGTTCCAACTGGAAATACGAGCGCATCAAAAATAATATCCTCCGATTTCAGCCCATATTTATTCACCAGAAGATCATGGGAGCGTATAGCGACTGCAAGCTTATCTTGGGCTGTTATCGCTTGCCCGCGTTCATCTATCGTTCCGACGACCACTGCAGCACCGAACCTGTGAATAAGCGGAGTTACCTTAGCAAATTTATCTTCGCCGTCCTCTAGATTAATCGAGTTTATAATCGCTTTCCCTTGTGAGAAGGACAACGCCAACTCCAGAACAGCAATATCTGTGGTATCGATCATAATCGGAACCTTGACTTTTTTCACCACTAACTGCAAGAACTGCTCCATATCAATGGCTTCATCACGGTCGGGATCCTGTAAGCAGATATCGATGACATGAGCGCCTTTTTTGACTTGGGATCTGGCGATCTCAGAAGCTTCTTCGTATTTACCTTCAGCAATTAACCGTTTGAATTTCCGCGAACCCAATACATTCGTTCGTTCCCCGACCATATAGGGCCGACCCTCGGGCTCGATATAGACGGTTTCAATGCCTGAGATTGCTGGAGGATGCTCTCCTGTTAACAATCTTGGCGGGTATTGCTTCATTGTCTCAGCTAGAACACGAATATGGTCAGGTGTTGTACCACAGCAGCCACCAGCAACATTTAACCAGCCCTGCTCGGCAAATCCAGCCATTTTCTTGGCAAGAGAATCAGGCGACTCATGATAATGACCATCCTCGTCGGGAAGTCCGGCATTCGGATAGCAACTGATTGCTACATGTGAAATTTGGGAAAGGGTACGAATATGGTCACGCATAAATTCCGGTCCAGTCGCACAATTAAGTCCCACTGAGATCGGATTAAGATGCTCTAAAGAGATATAAAAGGATTCAATCGACTGTCCAGCTAAAGTTGTGCCCATCGGCTCGATTGTTCCCGAAATCATGATCGGAAGTTCAATTCCCAGTTCATCCATGGCCCGGCGGACACCAATGCTAGCAGCCTTGACATTGAGCGTATCTTGCGAGGTTTCGATCAGGAGTGCATCTACCCCTGATCCAATCAACGCTTTGGCCTGCTCATAATAGCCTTCTTCCAATTGGTGAAAGGTCACTCCACCGGTAACGGAAAGCGTCTTTGTTGTTGGTCCTAATGCGCCTGCTACATAACGTGGCCACTCTGTTGTTGTATATTTAGCTGCGGCTGCTACTGCAAGTCGAGCAGCCTCTAGGTTTATTTGCACGGTAAGATGTTCTATATCATATTCAGCCAGAACGACGCGGGTCGCACCGAACGTATTCGTCTCGATGATATCCGATCCGGCTGCGAAGTATGCTTCGTGAATGCGTGCAATCACATCAGGTCTCGTCAAGACCAACATTTCATTACAACCATCTAACTCTTCTCCCCCAAAATCTTCGGGGCTAAGCGTCTCTCTTTGAATCATGGTGCCCATTGCACCATCCAAAATCATTATTTTTTTGCGCATTTGGTCTTTAAGCGATGGTTTCTCCACTAGTGAACTTCCTTCCCTCGATCAGACAATCGTTCGTATGCTAGGATAAACGCCTTTCGGCGTCGTTTAATGCTGTGTGTTTACCGGTGAACTATAGGAAAGTGGAGGAGAAAACTCCACTTTCCTATAGTTTAAATTAACTCATAGTGTAGCAG